>JAGCXZ010000344.1 GCA_017961065.1 Lachnospiraceae bacterium | reverse complement strand
TGCGCAAAAAGAACATCACGCTGAACGGCAAAAAAGCAAAAGGAGACGAGATCCTTTGTGAAAACGACAGGATCCGGTTCTATCTGTCCGATGAAACGTTTGCTTCCTTTCAAAGGAAAGATGATCTTAGTGCCGTTACGGATAACGCTTTTTCAGATCCCGATATCGTATATGAGGATGAGCACATCCTGATCGTCAACAAACCGGCCGGTGTTCTGTCGCAAAAAGCCACGGCGGAAGATATTTCCATGAATGAGATCTGTCTGCGTTATCTGGTCGCAAAGAACTGCTATGATCCCGACGATCCGTCCGCTTTCAGACCATCTGTGTGCAACAGGCTTGACAGGAATACATCCGGACTTCTGATGATCGGTAAGACCGCTGCAGGCGCAAGACTCTTATCCGATGCGATCAAAAACCGTACGATCCGCAAGTTCTATGCCGCCATTGCCCTCGGGAGCATAGACGAACCCGTTATCCTCAACGGATACCTGAAAAAGGACGCTAAGACCAATACCGTCACCATCGTATCCAAAAAGGAAGAAAACGCCGATCCCGTTCAGACGGTCCTTGATCCGATCGCCTTTACGGGTGAGCTGACGTTGCTGCGCGTGGAACTGATCACCGGGAAACCGCACCAGATCAGGGCACATCTGCGTTCGATCGGACATCCGATCTTAGGTGACCCCAAATACGGGGATCCCGCTATAAATAAGAAATATTCGTGTTCCCGTCAGATGCTGCATGCCTACAGGCTTGAGATGCCCGATCTTGGCGCACCGCTTTCGGGACTTTCCGGCAAAGTGTTTGAGATACCGTTTCCGGAAGAATTCGATCGTTATATGAGGGTATAAACATGGCAACTTGGAACAGCCGCGGGCTGCGCGGATCCACTTTGGAGGATCTGGTCAACAGGACCAACGAGAAATATCTGGAAAATCACCTGGCCCTGATCCAGAAGATCCCGACGCCGATCACGCCGATCAACATCGACAAGCATAATCATCAGATCACGCTGGCTTATTTTGACCAGAAGAGTACCGTCGACTATATCGGCGCGGTACAGGGGATCCCGGTCTGCTTTGATGCCAAGGAATGCTCCAAAGACACGTTTGCGCTTGCAAACATCCACGAGCATCAGGTGGCGTTCATGAAAGAATTCGAAAGGCAGGGAGGTATTGCCTTCTTTCTGGTGTTCTATTCCGGAAAAGATCTGTTTTACTATCTTAGACTGGCTAAACTTCTGGAGTTCTGGGAGCGTATGGAGGAAGGCGGCAAGAAGAGTTTCCGCTTTGAGGAGATCGAGCAGGACTATATCCTAAGCAGCAAGCAGGGCGTGTTTGTGCCATATCTGGACGGGATCAAAAAGGATCTCGAAGACCGCGAACAAAAAGGTTAGCGGATAAGATTGACAAAACGGAAAGCGGTCTGTATAATCAAGAAATATTACTGTGGTAGCATGGTAGCATGGTAGCACGTTAAAACACTAAAGTAAATTTACATAGAGAGGACAGCATGAAAGAACGTTTATTACACACGCCGGAGGGCGTAAGAGATATCTACGGACAGGAATACGCCGGCAAGGTGCGTCTGCAGGACCGCCTGAAGGAGCAGTTTCATCTTTACGGATACGACGACATCCAGACGCCGACATTTGAGTTCTTTGACATTTTCTCAAGCGAGATCGGAACGATCCCGAGCAGGGAACTGTTCAAGTTCTTTGACAAGGAAGGCAATACATTGGTGCTAAGACCCGATTTTACACCGTCCATAGCAAGATGTGTGGCCAAATACTATATGGACGAGACGATGCCCATCCGTTTTTGCTATCTCGGTAATACGTTCAACAACGGTTCGGACCTGCAGGGACGGCTGAAGGAATCCACGCAGATCGGGATCGAACTGATCAATGACGATACGGTCTTTGCGGATGCCGAAACGATCGCGCTTATGATCGAAAGCCTGCAGAGTGTCGGCCTGCATGATTTTCAGGTCACACTCGGTAATGTGGAATTCTTCAAAGGCCTGTGCGAGGAGTGCGGGATCGATCCGGATACCGAGATGGATCTGCGTGATTATATCTCCAACAAGAACTATTTCGGCGCGGAAGCCATTTTGGATGCGCAGGGGATCAATGACACGATCAAGAAGAAGATCCTGCGCGTGACCGAACTGTTCGGATCCCTTGATGTGATCCTGCAGGGCAGGGAACTCGTTACGAACAACAGATCCCTTGCCGCGATCAACAGGCTTGAGCAGATCCATGAGATCCTGCGCGCGCAGGGACTGGAACAGTATCTGACCTATGATGTCGGCATGCTTTCCAAATACCATTACTATACCGGCGTGATCTTCAGGGCTTATACCTACGGTTGCGGAGACGCGATCATGAAGGGCGGCCGTTATGACAGACTGCTGTCATCCTTTGGCAAGGATTCACCCGCGATCGGCTTTGCCGTTGTTGTGGACGACCTCTATGAAGCCATGCGCAGACAGGGACTGCAGGAGACGGAAGAGCGGCATGCGACCCTGCTCCTGTACAGGGATGCGCAGCGTAAGGTAGCCTATGAGAAGGCACATGCGCTACGCAAACAGGGGATCAAAACGATCCTGCTGCAAAGAGACGAAAAGACCGGAAACGAAGCATATCATGCGTATGCGGATTCGTTCGGATATGATATCGAGGAGATCTGACTATGGAACATACATCTGAATACCTGACATTTGCGCTCGGCAAAGGCCGGCTTGCTTCCAAAACGCTCGAGCTTCTCGAAGGGATCGGGATCATGTGCGAGGAGATCAAGGATAAGGATTCCCGGAAACTGATCTTTGTCAACGAAGAGCAGAAGATGCGGTTTTTCCTGGCAAAGGGACCCGATGTTCCGACTTATGTGGAATACGGCGCCGCCGATATCGGCGTTGTCGGCAAGGATACGATCCTGGAAGAGGATCGCAGGAATTACGAGGTTCTTGACTTAAAGCTCGGGAAATGCCGTATGTGCGTCTGCGGTTACGAATCGGCGGGCGAACTCTTAAAGCATCACGAGATGATCCGCGTTGCCACCAAATATCCGCATATTGCCAAGGAATACTTTTATAACCGCAAGCAGCAGACCGTGGATATCATCAAGCTCAACGGATCCATCGAACTTGCACCGATCGTCGGACTTTCCGATGTGATCGTTGATATCGTGGAGACCGGTTCGACCCTTCGCGAAAACGGGCTGGTCGTTTTAGAAGAGATCTGCGACCTTTCCGCACGCATGATCGTCAATCAGGTCAGCATGCGGATGAAATCCGAGCGGATCAATAAACTGATCAAGGAACTGAAGGAGAAATTATGAAGATCATCACTTTAAACGAAGAAAAGAAACGGGACATCCTGACAAACCTCTTAAAAAGGAATCCCGGGCAGTATCAGGAATATGAAAATACCGTAAACGAGATCTTACAGAATGTAAGAGAAAACGGAGATAAGGCGGTTTTTGACTATACGGAGAAGTTCGATCACTGTAAGCTCGATACCGTTTCCGTGAAAGTCACGGAAGCGGAGATCCGCGAAGCCTATGAATCCTACGATCCCGAGCTGATCCGGATCATGAAGGATGCCGCCGACAATATCATCGCCTATCACGAGAAACAGATTACAAACAGCTGGATCGAAACGAAGGAGGACGGTACGATCCTCGGACAGAAAGTCACGCCGATCGATACGGTCGGTGTCTATGTGCCGGGCGGGAAAGCCGCTTATCCTTCCTCCACGCTGATGTGCATCCTGCCTGCCAAAGTGGCGGGTGTTTCACGTATCGTGATGACAACACCCTGTAACGCGGAAGGAAAAGTACAGCCCTGTACGCTTGTTTCCGCGCACATCGCAGGCGTAAATGAGATCTATAAGATCGGCGGCGCCCAGGCGATCGGCGCGCTTGCGTTCGGGACGCAGACCATTCCGAAAGTCGATAAGATCGTAGGACCCGGCAACATCTTTGTGGCTCTGGCCAAGAAGGCCGTATTCGGTTTCGTCTCGATCGATTCCGTGGCAGGACCCAGTGAGATCCTTGTGATCGCAGATGAGAGCGCGGATCCCAAATATGTTGCAGCCGATCTTTTGTCCCAGGCGGAACATGACCAGCTGGCTTCTTCGATCTTGATCACAACATCCGAAAAACTGGCAAAAGAAGCGGATGAACAGACAAGGATCATGACCGCGCAGTTAAGCCGGAAAGAGATCATAGAAGCTTCGCTGGATAATTACGGCTACATTCTGATCGCCAAAAACATGGATGAAGCAGTCGATGCCGCAAACGCGATCGCATCCGAGCACGTGGAGATCTTAACGAAGAATCCGTTTGAAACGATGACGAAAGTCAGACATGCCGGTGCGATCTTCTTAGGACCTTATTCCTCGGAGCCTCTGGGGGATTACTATGCAGGCCCGAATCATGTTTTACCGACCAACGGGACCGCGAAATTCTTCTCACCGCTCGGTGTGGATGCTTTTATCAAGAGGACCAGCATTATTTCATACTCCAAAGAAGCACTGCTGCCGGTAGCGGAAGATATCGCTAGATTCGCGGATGCGGAAGGCCTTACGGCACATGCCAATTCGATCCGCATCAGAAAACAACAGGAGGGGTGAACAATGGAAAGAAAGGCGACTCTGGAAAGAAAAACAAATGAAACGCAGATCCAGTGCAGTTTCGATCTGGACGGCAAGGGCGTTTCCAAGATCGATACCGGGATCGGGTTTTTTGATCACATGCTTGATGCTTTCACCAGACACGGCCTGTTCGATCTGGAAATGTCCGTAACGGGAGATCTGCTTGTGGACGGACATCACACAGTGGAAGATACGGGGATCGTTTTAGGTAATGCGATCAGCCGTGCCGTAGGAGATAAGAAGGGGATCTGCCGCTACGGAAGCATGATCCTTCCCATGGATGACGCGCTGGTGCTCTGCGCGATCGATCTTTGCAACAGACCGTATTTTGCCTATGAGGCTGATTTTAAAACCGAAAAGATCGGGTATCTCGATACCGAACTGATCCGTGAATTCTTTTATTCCGTCAGCTACAGTGCTGCCATGAACCTGCACATCAAGGTGCTTTCCGGGGAGAATTCGCACCACATTGCGGAAGCGATGTTTAAGGCGTTTGCCAAGGCGCTGGATCAGGCGACAAGATTCGATGACCGGATCAATGATGTTTTGAGTACGAAAGGAACACTTGCATGAGTGAAAAATACATAATTCCCTGTATCTATCTGAAAGACGGCAAGCTGGTAAAAGGGTTTAAGGATAAGACCGTATTGTCGCAAGATCCCGTCGCCTATGTTACGGATCTGGCCGGCTGCGGTGCCGATGAACTCCTGATCTTTGACCTGTCCGAATCGGAAAAGGAACATGATGCGCATATCCTGCTCATCCGTACGATCAACCGGAGCATTGACATTCCGTCCTTTGCAGCCGGCAACATTCAGCGTATGGAGGATGTCAAAAAACTCCTGTATGCGGGATGCAGGGGCGTGGCTCTTAATATGGCCAAACAGAGCAATATCGATCTGATCGCGGAAGCCGGTAAGCGTTTCGGAAAAGAGAAGCTGATGGCCTGCTGCGATGCGGAGGAACAGATCTTAAACAATGCGGAGGCGCTCAAGGAATATGTCGGTCTGATCGTGCTGCTCGACCATACGATCAAAGAGGATTACGCGGCATTCCGTCTGCTCCCGGTTTATAATGATGCCGATGAAAATAACGCTTATGCGCTGTTAAAGCATGCCTGCGTTTACGGCATCTCCGGCGATCTGGTAAACGAAAGATCAAGCAGCCTCATGGATCTGAAGAAAACCCTGCAGCAGGAAGGGATAGCAGTCAACCTGTTTGAATGCTCCTTATCCTGGGATGACATCAAAACGGATGCAAACGGCCTGCTTCCCGTTGTGGTGCAGGATTACAGGACCGATGAAGTCCTGATGGTCGCTTACATGAACCGTGAAGCGTTTGAGGCAACCGTTAAAACCGGCAAGATGAACTACTATTCCAGAAGCCGGAAGGAGCAGTGGCTCAAAGGCGCGACCAGCGGCCATTTCCAATACGTCCGCTCGCTCTTGATCGACTGTGACAAGGATACGCTTCTTGCAAAGGTTCACCAGATCGGAGCTGCCTGTCATACCGGAAACAGAACCTGCTTTTTTGAAGAGATCCAGCACGGACAGTACCGCGCCAACAATCCCATCAAGGTGTTCGAAGAGGTTTACGGCGTGATCATGGACAGAAAAGAGCATCCGAAGGAAGGTTCCTATACCAATTACCTGTTCGATAAAGGGATCGACAAGATCCTGAAAAAGGTCGGAGAGGAAGCAACCGAGATCGTGATCGCAGCCAAGAATCCGGACAAGGAAGAAGTGAAGTACGAGATCGCCGATTTTCTCTATCATGTCATGGTACTGATGGCGGAATGCGATCTGACCTGGGAAGATATTACGGAGGAACTGGCGAACCGCTGATCCTACATACTTTTTTATGAAAAAGACTGGATTTTTCCTTTCGGAGAATGTATAATAGATTTACATAAAGTTTTTTTGAGGGGAATCTGTTGATTCCGTATAATCAATAGGAGGTCAAATGATGAAGGGGCTTTTCAGAAAAATGGTTGTCGGTGTCGTTACACTTTCACTTGTATGCGGCGCGTTCCTGTATGTTCCCGCGCAGGCGAAAGCAAAGCACACGGTTACTTTTATGTACGGCACCAAAGTTAACACACAGGTTGTTCCGGACGGCGGCAACGCGATCGTTCCGATCGACACGGGTGTGGAAGGATTTACATTCCTCGGCTGGACCGATTCCTGCATGAATGTAAGAGCAGACAAGCTGATCCTCGGTATGTATGTCAGCAATACACCGTATGCGACGGCTACCAACTCCATGTCCAGTGTCAAGAAGATCAACGATAACACATCCGCACCTTTCCTTCCCTGGTGGGACGGCACAAAGGGTGTTCCCGGTGTCACCTGCGTTGTAAGATGGTATAACGGCCACAACAATGAACTTTGGAAGACTGAGGTTGTTCCGTACGGTTCTTCTCTGCCGGATCCCGAGGATCCCTGCATGGATCATCTCGAGTTTGTAGGCTGGGAAGGTTCCTGGAAGAACATTACCGAAGACAGAGCGATCAAAGCGTGGTACTATGAGACGCATCAGGTGAAGTTCAGAGACGGTGTGGAAGGCGATATCTACGATGTACAGTGGGTACGTCACGGAGAAGGCACAGACAGTAAGCCTCCGTTCCACAGAGGATGGTCGTTCAAGAAGTATGACCGCAGCATTTCCTGCATCACCGAAGATATGGAAGTCACAGCGATCTACGAAGTATTCTGATCCGTATATTTACAGGCAGGATGGCATTTGCCATCCTGCTTTTTTTATTTGATTTTGTAGTGGTGATAACATATACTATATATGGTGTTTTTGGGACGATCATACATAGATGGAGTGTTTTTTGATGAAGCTTGCGCTTCCGGACAGGATCCTGCTGCAGGTTGAGAAACCTGCCAGATATATCGGCGGTGAGATCAATGCCGTTTACAAGGACGCAGGAACGATAGATATCAGATTTGCCATGTGCTTTCCGGATCTCTATGAGATCGGCATGTCGCACCTGGGGATCCAGATCATATATGAAATGCTGAACAACAGGGAAGATGTCTGGTGTGAACGGGTGTATTCCCCCTGGATCGATCTGCATAAGATCATGAAAGAGGAGAAGATCCCGTTATTTGCGCTGGAATCACAGGATCCGGTCAGGGATTTTGATTTCCTCGGTATCACGCTGCAATATGAGATGTGCTATACCAATGTGCTGCAGATACTCGATCTTTCCGGAATCCCTCTGCTTGCAAAAGAACGCGGCAATAACGATCCGATCGTGATCGGCGGGGGCCCATGTGCCTACAATCCCGAACCGATCGCTGATTTTTTTGATCTCTTTTATATCGGGGAGGCGGAAACCGGATACGCGGCTCTGCTCGATCTGTATAAAGCACATAAAAAGAACGGGTTTGACAGGACCTCATTCCTTCATGAAGCAGGAAAACTCCCCGGCATCTATGCGCCATCGTTATACCAAACATCATACGCAGAAGACGGCACGATCGCTTCGTTTCGTCCGCTTTATGATGATCTGCCGGGTAAGATCCGTAAAGAGATCTGCATGGATCTGACGAATGCCGTTTATCCGAAGAAACAGATCGTACCTTTTATCCGTGTCACGCAGGACCGTTCCGTTCTCGAGATCCAGCGCGGCTGTATCAGAGGCTGCCGGTTCTGTCAGGCCGGAATGATCTACAGGCCGCTTCGGGAAAGAGACGTCAATAAACTGAAGAGCCTTGCGGATGCAATGCTTAAAGACAGCGGCAATGAGGAAATCTCCTTAAGTTCGCTCAGTTCAAGCGATTATTCGGCACTTCCGGAACTTGTGGACTACCTGATGGAATGTGCAGAGAGACAGCGCTTAAACATATCCCTGCCATCCCTTCGGATCGACGCCTTTTCGCTAGATGTCATGAGTAAAGTGCAGGATATCCGCAAGAGTTCGCTGACCTTTGCTCCGGAAGCCGGTTCACAGCGCATGCGTAACGTGATCAATAAGGGGCTTACCGAGGAAAATATCCTCAACGGTTCCAAAGAGGCTTTTCTTGGCGGCTGGACCAGGGTGAAACTCTATTTCATGCTCGGTCTTCCGACCGAAACGGAAGAAGATCTCTATGCGATCCCGCAGCTTTGCAACGAGATCGCGAAACTCTATTACGAACTGATCCCCAAAGAGGAGCGAAAAGGCCGCGTGCAGATCGTTGCTTCCAGCTCTTTCTTTGTGCCCAAGCCATTCACGCCGTTTCAGTGGGTGGCAATGGACAGGGCAGAGGATTTCATCAAAAAGGCTGAATTTGTCAACCGATCCATGCATGAGATGCTCAACGCCAGAAGTATCAAGTACAACTGGCACGAGGCTGATGTCAGCGTGCTGGAAGGGATTTTGGCAAGAGGAGACAGAAGACTGTCAGATGTCATCTTATATGCCTATGAGCATGGTGCGCTCTTTGATGCCTGGACCGAGACCTTTTCGAGAAAACCCTGGGATGACGCATTCCCGGCGTGTAAGATCGATCCCGATTTTTACGTACACAGGAACAGGGATCCGGAAGAGATCCTGCCCTGGGATTTCATAGAGATCGGTGTGAGCCGGGAGTTCCTGCTTAAAGAGTGGGAACGCGCCAAAGAAGAGCTTGTTACGCCAAACTGCAGGGAACAGTGTAACGGGTGCGGTGCTGCCGTATTCGGGGGAGGCATCTGTCATGCGCGTTAGGATGAAGTTTTCCAAAACGGGAAGTGTCAAATATATCGGCCATTTGGATATTATGCGGTATTTCCAGAAACTGATGCGCCGTTCCGGGATCCCGATCGCTTATTCGGCCGGAATGTCTCCGCATCAGATCATGTCGTTCGCGCTGCCGCTCGGGATCGGGGATGAAAGTCTCGGTGAGTACGCGGATATTGAGCTGACCAGGTCGGTCATTTCGACCGAAGCGCTCAATATACTGGATGCGCAATCCGTACCGGGAATTAAGATCCTGTCCTTTAAAATGCTCCCGGACGGGGCGTTAAATGCGATGGCAAGCGTGGAAGCCGCAGATTATGAGATCGTTCTGCAAAATAACAGGATCCCGGATCTTGCATCCAAACTCAGTTCCTTTATGGAGCAGGAGCAGATCCTTACGATCAAAAAGACCAAAAAGAGCGAACGGGAGATCGATCTGAAGCAATTTGTCTTTCATTACGAAAGTACGGATGATACGATCCTGGTACGCTTAAAATGCGGGAGTGTCGATAACACAAAACCGGAGCTGTTCATGGACACGTTTTTGGCGTATTGCGGCTTAAGCTGCAGTGATTCCGACCTGCTGATCAGACGGATCGTTCTCTATACCGTAGTGAATGATACGTTTGTTTCGCTCGATGACATAGGAGAGAATATCGGATAATGCATCGGATCGTTGTGACACATTTTCATAACCGGATCATCGTGGCTTATCTGCTGGATGATAAAGCTGTCGAACTGCAGCTGTTTACCGATAATCCGTATCCCGTCGGTACGATCTTTTCCGGCATGGTCAGTAAAAATCTGCCGTCGATCTCCGCAAGTTTTGTGGATATCGCACCGGGGCTTACCGGGTTTCTGCAGAATTGTGATCATAAATGCGGGGAACTGATACCGGTTCAACTGGTGAAGGAAGGCACAAAGGAGAAGGCGCCAAAGGTAAGCGACGCGCTTTCCGTTACCGGTAAATTTGCGGTTGTATATGCCAAAAGCGGTGCGATCAGGGCATCCTCCAAGCTGGATCCGGATATCAAAAAAACGCTGCTTGCATCCGTAAAAGAAGCGCTCGGAAAACAGAACAGGGCCGTGATCTTACGGACCAATGCGGCTTCTGCGGATATTGAGGACATTGTTAGCGAGATCAGGGAGCTGAGCGCAAAACTGGAGCATATTGAGAAACATGCACATACGCGCACAAAATCCGTTCTGTATTCACCCGGTTCCGAATGGGCACACTATCTGGCCGGCATGTATACGGATCATATGGATGAGATCATCACGGATGATCCCGCATTATTCGAGGAGATCAGAAGGATCTTTCCCGATGAGGTCTGCGGGCGCGATCAGATCCGGCTGACGCTTTATGAAGATCATGCCTATCCGCTCGTTAATCTTTGTTCGCTTGAAAAGCATCTGAAAGAGGCGATGAACAAACGGGTATGGCTTGACAGCGGTGCTTTTCTCGTGATCGAGAAGACGGAAGCGCTTATATCCATTGATGTAAATTCCGGAAGATCCGGCGGGAAAGCCGATAAAGAGGAAACCTTTTTTGCAGTCAATCTCGAAGCGGCACAAGAGATCGCAAGACAGATCAGGCTCAGGAACCTCTCCGGGATCATCATGATCGACTTTATCAATATGGGAAAAGGTTCCCACCAGTCGGAACTGCTAAGCGCATTGAAACAGGCGCTGAAAGGAGATCCGGTCAAAACGCAGGTGCATGGAATGACAAGCTTGGGCCTTGTGGAAATGACCAGAATGAAGGGACGAAAGACGTTATATGAACAATCAGGATCTGTCTCCGATGATGAAACTCTATCTGGAGACGAAAGAAGAATATAAAGACTGTATCCTGTTTTACCGTCTGGGTGATTTTTACGAAATGTTCTTTGATGATGCGATCCTTGTATCCAAAGAACTCGAACTCACCCTGACTGGCAAAAGCTGCGGGCTGGAAGAGCGTGCGCCGATGTGCGGCGTTCCCTATCACGCTGCGGAAACCTATATCAACAGACTGATCGCTCTGGGCCATAAGGTGGCGATCTGTGAACAGGTGGAAGATCCGAGACAGGCAAAAGGCCTGGTTAAGCGTGAAGTGATCCGTGTCGTTACGCCCGGTACCAATATCGACATGGAGTCGCTTGATGATACAAAGAACAATTATATTGTCTGCATTGTTTATCTGTCCGACCGCTACGGCTTAAGCATCGCCGATATCACAACCGGTGAATTCCGCCTGACGGAAGTCGTTTCCAGCCGGAAGCTGCTGGATGAGATCTATAAGTACGCGCCCCGCGAGATCATCTGCAACGAGCCGTTTCTGCTCTGCGGGATCGACATGGAAGAGCTGAAGGAAAAACTGCAGATTTCGCTCTATACCCTGGAATCCTTTTATTTTGATGATGAAAACTGCATCAGGGCATTAAAAGAACATTTCCGGGTGGACAGTCTGGACGGCTTCGGCCTGCGTGATTATAGCCTCGGCAGCATTGCGGCCGGCGCGCTCATGCAGTATCTGTATGATACGCAGAAGAATTCACTCCTGCATATGCGTGTACTGCAGCCGTACGATATCTCAAGCTACATGGTTCTGGATTCTAGTTCGCGCAGGAATCTCGAGCTCACCGAGACCATGCGGGACAAGCAGAAGCACGGCTCGCTCCTCTGGGTACTGGATAAGACCAAAACGGCAATGGGCTCCCGTATGCTCAGAAGCTTTATCGAGCAGCCCCTGATCGACAAAAAGATGATCAATGAACGGCTGGATGCCGTGGAAGCCCTTGTGAAGCATTCTGTGGTAAGAGCAGAAATGCAGGAATACCTGGATGCCGTATACGATCTGGAGCGCCTTATGACTCGGGTCAGCTACCGGTCTGTGAATCCGCGTGATCTGATCGCGTTCAAACAGTCCCTGCAGATGCTGCCGCATATCAGGGAGCTTTTAAAAGACCTCCCGAAAGCGCAGTTTCAGAAGCTTTACGAGGAACTGGATCCACTGACGGATCTGTACGCCCTGATCGACAGCGCGATCGATGAGGATCCGCCGATCACGATCAGGGAAGGCGGCATCATCAAGGAAGGCTATAACAGCACCGTAGATGAGTTAAGACATGCCAAGACGGAGGGAAAGACCTGGCTGGCAAAGCTTGAGAGCGAAACGAAAGAGCGGACCGGGATCAAGAACCTCAGGATCAAATACAACCGCGTATTCGGTTACTATTTTGAAGTAACGAATTCCTTTAAGGATCTGGTGCCGGATGACTTTATCAGGAAGCAGACGCTGACAAACGCCGAACGTTATACGACCGATGCGCTCAAAGAACTCGAAGACAAGATATTGAACGCGGAAGATAAGCTGTTCGCGCTCGAATACGATCTGTTTGCCGCCGTTCGCGAGACATTGGCCGATCATGTGGAACGCATCCAGCACAGCGCGCATATCATTGCCCTTCTGGATACCTATGCAAGCTTTGCCAAGGTCAGTGAGCAGAACCGATACGTCAGACCGAAACTGAACGAAAAGGGCGTTATTTCGATCAAGGACGGCAGGCATCCGGTGGTTGAAAAGATCACGACGCAGGATCTGTTCGTGCCTAACGATACGGAACTCAACAATACGGACAGGCTCATCAGCATCATCACGGGTCCGAATATGGCGGGAAAATCAACCTATATGCGTCAGAGTGCCCTGATCGTCCTGATGGCCCAGATCGGGTGTTTTGTGCCCGCAAGCGATGCCAATATCGGGATCGTCGACCGCATCTTTACCAGGGTCGGCGCCAGCGATGATCTGGCAAGCGGGCAGTCGACATTCATGGTCGAGATGACGGAAGTGGCCAATATCTTAAGGAACGCCACACAGAAGTCG
>JAGCXZ010000343.1 GCA_017961065.1 Lachnospiraceae bacterium | reverse complement strand
GCCAGATATCGACGAAAAAAGAATGCTTAAGCGGACCCTGTCCTATCTGGGAGATGCCAAACAGGCAGGGGCAGAGATCCTGCAGGAAGAGATCGGACGGTGTTTAGCGGAACTGCAGGAAGAAGCGCGCTTTCTGGCCTGCTATGAAATCTATCCGCTTGATTTTGACAAAGAGGGATACCCCGGGATTGCAGAACTTGCGCTTTCGTTGCGTTCGGACGATCTGCGCAGGATCGTGGAAGGCTGCACGAAGATCTGCGTCCTGGCCTCAACGCTTGGCGTGGCCTACGAACGGTTTGGCAAACGCGTCATGTCCGTGGACATGAGCCACGGCGTCGTGCTGGATGCGGCGGCTTCCGCCTATCTGGAGTGCATGACGGATATCTTTGAAGAGGAACTCGAACTCGGACCCCACACCTTCCGGTATGCGCCGGGATACGGGGATCTGAGCGTAACATACAATGAGGTGCTGTTAAAGGCGATCCGCGCTGACAAACGGATCGGGATCACGCATACGGGCGGCGGTCTGCTGCTGCCGCAGAAGTCCATGCTCACGCTGATCGGGCTCGGAAAGGAAGGAAAAGCGGGCGAAGTCCCCTGTACGTACTGCAACAGGAAGGACGATTGCAGCGCAAGGCAGAACGGCGCGGTCTGCAGGATATCATAAAGACGGGATATGCTTCGGCGGACCTGCATAACCCTGCGGACAGAAAGAAGAAATGATGGATAAATCGGAAAAACGCAACAGATTACGGGAACAACTGAATCATGACTTCCTGCTCTTTGACGGCGGAATGGGCACGCAGCTGCAGAACGCGGGGCTGAAGGCCGGACAGATCCCGGAGGAACTGAACCTGGACGATCCGGAGCTGATCACCTCCATACACTGCAGGTACCTGCGCGCGGGGGCGGATTTCATCACGACGAATACATTCGGCTGCAACCGCCTGAAAATGGCGGACGCAAAGTATGGCGTGAGCGAGATGATCCGCGCGGCGTTGGATAATGCCGTTAATGCCCAGAAAGAATGCGGCAGGGAAGAGGACAGTTATATCATCCTTGATGTCGGACCGATCGGCACCATGTTAAAGCCTTTGGGAACGCTGCCGTTTGAGGAAGCCTGCGATATCATCGCCGAGCAGATCGAGGCGGCAAAAGATGTGGCAGATGCCGTGCTTTTTGAGACCATGACCGATGTGTACGAGGTGAAGGCGGCCGTCCTGACCGCGCTTGAACATGCCGATCTGCCGGTGTTTACGACGATGACGTTTGATAAGACCGGCCGTACGCTGACAGGAACCAATGTGGAGACCTTCGTAAATATCGTGGAAAACCTCGGTGTTGATATGCTCGGTGTCAACTGCTCACTGGGTCCCAAGGAACTTGCCCCGATCATCGAGGATCTGCTTACATATTCGCATGTACCCGTCATGGCGCAGCCCAATGCCGGACTGCCCAATTTCCGCCATGGCGAGACAGTTTACGAACTGACGCCGGACGTGTTCGTGTCCGAGTTAAGACCCTATATGGAAAACGGCCTGGCTGTCTGCGGCGGATGCTGCGGCACGACCCCGGATTTCATCAAAGAACTGGACAAATACCGTCCCGCAGGCGTAAAGCCGCGTAGCAATCCCTATGTGACCAAGGTTTCCTCGTCCACGCGGACCGTGGTCTTTGACGGGCATGTCATCGTCTGCGGCGAACGCCTGAATCCGACCGGCAAGAAGAAGATGCAGGCGGCGCTGAAGGAAAATCACCTGGACGAGGTCATCGCGGAGGCGATCCGTCAGGAGGATGTGGGTGCGGAAGTGCTTGACGTCAATGTGGGACTGCCCGGCATCGATGAAGCACAGATGATGGAAAAACTCATCCCGATGCTGCAGGAAGTGGTCAATCTGCCGCTGCAGATCGATTCCTCGAACGCCGAAGCCCTTGAGCGGGCCTGCCGGATCTATAACGGAAGGCCGCTGATCAATTCCGTGAATGCTAAGCCGGCGGTTTTATCCGCTGTTCTGCCGATCGTGAAGAAGTACGGCGGCGTTGTGATCGGGCTTACGCTCGAAGAGGAGATCCCGCTGCTGGCAGAGGAGAGGGTAGATCTGGCAAAACGGATCATTGACCGTGCCGGTCAGGAGGGGATCCGTCCGGAGGATGTGATCATAGACTGCCTGACACTGACGGCCAGCGCGCAGCAGAAAGAAGTGGCCGAGACGCTGAAAGCCGTCCGCTGCGTACGGAGTATGGGACATCATACGGTTTTAGGCGTTTCCAACGTCTCTTTCGGTCTTCCCTACAGGGCTTTGCTGAACCGGACGTTCCTGACGATGGCGATCGACGCGGGACTTGATCTTCCGATCATGAATCCGCTGGATACACAGATGATGGGCTGCGTGGATGCGGCAAATCTGCTGTTGAACCACGATATAGATAGCACCTGTTATATTTCAAAGTACGCAAATGCCTCTGATGGCGCACAATCTATGACCACAACGGTCAATTCGGGGGCATCAGACCCCGGTGCGCAGGCTTCCGGCAGTTCTTTTGATCTGGCTTATCTGATCAGGAAAGGCATGAAGAACGAAGCGGAGCAGCAGACGAAAAAAGAGCTCGAAAGCACCGATGCGATGACGCTCATCAATGAAACGATCATCCCGGCGCTGAATCAGGTCGGTGCCGACTATGAGAGCGGGAAGATCTTCCTGCCCCAGCTGATCCAGGCCGCTGAGACCACAAAGATCGCATTCGGCGTGGTACAGGAGACCTTTACGGCCTCGGAAGAGAAGAAAGGCCCCATCATCATCTGCACCGTGGAAGGCGATATCCATGACATCGGCAAGAATATCGTAAAAGTCGTCCTCGAAAGCTACGGCTATGACATGATCGACCTGGGCAAGGATGTCAAGGCGGAGGATGTTGCCAAAGCCGCAGAGCAGTATCAGCCCAAAGCGATCGGCTTATCCGCGCTGATGACGACAACGGTCGTCAATATGCAGAAAACCATAGATGTGCTGCATGCTGCCGGGATCACCTGTCCGATCTGGGTGGGCGGCGCTGTGCTCACGCAGGCGATCGCCGATGAGATCGGCGCGGACTATTATGCGGCGGATGCCATGGACAGCGTGCATCTGATGGATCGTATCTTATGATAATACCCCTGTGAAAACAAAAAGGACTTGCAAAGCGGGAGCGGTTATGTTATACTTTAGCGCGTTGAAGTGTTACGCTTTAAAGCAAACAAAGAGAGGTGCTATTGTATGAAGATCGTGATTTTGCTGCTGTATTTCGCAGTTCTTGTCGGAATCGGTATTTACTGCCGTAAGACCGCAACGGACGTGAACGGATTCGTCCTCGGCGGACGGAACGTCGGTCCCTGGCTGACGGCTTTTGCATACGGAACGTCTTATTTTTCCGCTGTTATCTTTGTCGGCTATGCCGGACAGTTCGGCTGGAAGTTCGGTATTGCGTCCACCTGGATCGGGCTCGGAAATGCCGCGATCGGTTCGCTTCTGGCCTGGATCATCCTGGGCAGGCGTACGCGCATCATGACGCAGCATCTGAATTCGGCCACGATGCCGCAGTTCTTTGAGAAGCGTTTTGATTCCAGGGCGCTCAAGCTCGTTGCTTCCATCATTATTTTCATCTTTATGATCCCCTATACGGCTTCGCTCTATAACGGCTTATCCAGACTGTTCGGGATGGCCTTCAATATCGACTACAGTGTCTGCATCATCCTGATGGCGGTTCTGACCGCGATCTACGTGATCGCAGGCGGATACATGGCAACGGCCATCAACGATTTTATCCAGGGTATCATCATGCTGTTCGGTATCGTGATCGTGATCGCTGCAGTGCTTCGCGCCAAGGACGGTTTCCTGATGGCGCTTGACGGCCTTGCCAGAGTGACGGATACGACGGTGACCGATACGCCGGGTATCTTTGCTTCTTTCTTCGGACCGGACCCCTTAAGCCTGTTCTTCGTCGTGATTTTAACATCGCTTGGAACCTGGGGCCTGCCGCAGATGGTACAGAAATTCTACTCGATCAACGATGAAGGCAGTATCCGCAAGGGTACGATCATTTCCACCTTCTTTGCGATCGTTGTTGCCGGCGGATCCTACTTCCTCGGCGGATTTGGCAGACTGTTCTCCGATGAGATCAATATCGAGGCAGGCGGGTACGATTCGATCGTTCCGACCATGCTGTCCAAACTGCATCCCGCGATCATCGCTCTGGTAGTGATCCTGGTGCTCTCGGCCTCCATGTCGACGCTTTCTTCTCTCGTCATGACATCCGCATCGACCCTGACGCTTGATTTTATCAAAGACACCTTTATCAGGAAGATGTCCGAAAAATCACAGGTTTTCATGATCCGAGCGCTGATCGTGGTCTTTATCGCGATCTCGTCCGTGATCGCGCTTATTCAGTACAAGAGCAATGTGACCTTTATCGCGCAGCTCATGGGTGTGTCCTGGGGCGCGATGGCGGGTGCGTTCCTGGCGCCGTTCATGTACGGCCTGTACTCCAAAAAGGTATCCAAAGCATCCTGCATGGTATGTTTCCTGTTCGGTTCCGTGCTGATGCTTGCAAATATGCTCTTCCGTGATTCCTTCCCGGCAATCCTGCAGTCCCCGATCAACTGCGGCGCGTTTGCCATGGTAGCGGGTCTTGTGATCGTGCCGTTTGTCAGCCTGTTCACGAAAAAGCCGCCAAAGGAAGAGATCGAAGCATCCTTTGCCTGCTATGAGCAGAAGAAGAGCATTGCGCAGAAAACGGCTCTGGGCGACTGATCCGACGCGGCTTACGGCATCTGATGCCGGAACGCGGAAGGGTGCGGATCCCGAAACGGTTTACATAATTCTAAATTTTAAGGGTGATAAAAACAGAACGATCAGAACGATCAGGATCTGAATAATGAGAATAGCCGGCATTCCGTACTGGAATGCCGGTTTCATTGTTTTATGACGGAACAGATACATGCCGCCGATAATACCCGGCGCGCCGCCAAAGAGAGCGACCGTGAACATGGCTGCTTCCGAGATCCGCCATTTCCGCCTGCTCCTGGAGCGTCTCTTGTCAACGCCCATGGCAAGCAGGCCGGCGGCATTGATGATCACGATATAAAGAAGGATCACCTGAACAACTTCATGCATGCTTTATTTTTCCTTTGCGATCTGCGCCATCTTCATTGCGCGAACCTTGGTGGAGAGTCCGAACAGGTTGATGAATCCGGACGCATCCTTGTGATCGTAGAGATCACCTGTCGTGAAGCTTGCGATATCCTCATCATACAGGGAGTACGGAGATTTCGTACCGGCCTTGATGATGTTGCCCTTGTAGAGTTTGAACTTCACTTCGCCGGTCACGTATTTCTGCGTGCTCTCGATAAAGGCGACAACGGCTTCGCGGAGCGGAGAGAACCATTTTCCTTCGTAAACGATCTGCGCGAGCTTGTTGCCCATCTCTTTTTTCACTTCATAGGTGTCGCGATCCAGGATCAGCTCCTCAAGCTGCTGGTGTGCTTCCATCAGGATCGTTCCGCCCGGTGTCTCATATACGCCGCGGGACTTCATGCCGACAACACGGTTTTCCACGATATCGACGATGCCGACGCCGTGCTTGCCGCCGAGCTTGTTCAGTGTGCGGATGATGTCGGAAACCTTCATCTCCTTGCCGTTTACGGATTTGGGAACGCCCGCCTCAAATGTCATTGTAACATATTCGCCCCCATCGGGTGCTTTTTCCGGAGAAACGCCGAGAACAAGCAGATGATCGTAGTTGGGCTCGTTGGCGGGATCCTCGAGTTCAAGACCTTCGTGGCTGATGTGCCAGAGGTTCCTGTCACGGCTGTAGCTGTTGTCTGCGGAGAACGGCAAATGAATGCCGTGTGCCTCGCAGTAAGCGATCTCGGACTCACGGGAATCGAGCGTCCACTTCTCGTCACGCCATGCGGCAATGATCTTTAAATCGGGAGCCAGGGCCTTGATCCCGAGCTCAAAACGGATCTGGTCGTTACCCTTACCGGTAGCGCCGTGGCAGATGGCTACCGCGCCTTCCTTGCGGGCGATCTCCACGAGACGCTTCGCGATCACGGGACGCGCCATGGAAGTACCGAGCAGGTACTTATTTTCATAGATCGCATTGCCCTGTACGCAGGGAACGATGTATTCGTCACAGAACTCATCCGTTACATCCTCGATGTATAATTTTGCGGCACCGCTTGCCTTGGCACGCTCCTCGAGGCCGTCCAGCTCGCTTTCCTGTCCGCAGTCGATGCAGCAGCAGATGACTTCATAATCATAATTCTCCTGCAGCCACGGAATGATCGCGGTGGTATCCAGTCCGCCCGAGTAAGCCAGGATCACTTTGTCTTTCATATTGGTTTCCTCCGATCTGTTTATTCATTATTTATGACTGCATCGAAAGCAACGTGTGTCATCACACACATGCGATCCGGATAAGAGGCCGGGCCGCAATGTAAACATTACGCGCCGGCCTGCTATCCGGATTACACATGCGCTTTGCGCATGTGACTTTCGATGCATGTCATGTACTTGCGACCTTGATAGTGTACAACACTTTATTGCATAATGCAAGCATGATTTTGCATAAAAATTAAAATTCTAAACGAAAAATACGCATAATTATAAATTTTTGTTGATTTTTATGCAGAAATGATGTATATTTAATCAAAATCAACCGCCCAGGGATCTGTCATAAGGCTGTTTGATTTGAGTTTTTCGGCGGAAACGGGTAAAATGATATGCGGTGTGTTTTGCACTTCATATCATATGGAACAGGAAGCAACAGGAGACCGGGAGCAGGATGGCCGGTCAAAGGATGATCATAATATAAGGAAAAAGATGAAGACAAAAGTATTTATCGACGGAAGTGAAGGAACAACAGGATTAAGGATCTACGAGCGTTTTGCGGGAAGGGATGATATCGAGCTGATGAAGATCGATCCCGCGCTCAGAAAAGAGCCCGTAGAGCGCGCGAAAATGATCAATGCATCCGATATCACCTTTCTCTGCCTGCCCGATGCGGCCTCCAGAGAGTCGGTATCGCTTGTGGAAAACGATCATGTCAGGATCATAGATACTTCAACGGCACACCGTGTGGATGATGCCTGGGTATACGGATTCCCGGAACTGAACGCCACCCAGCGCGATAAGATCAGGAATTCCAAGCGGATCGCCGTTCCCGGCTGCTACGCGACAGGCTTTATCTCGATCGCGGCTCCGATGATCGCGAGCAAACTCATGAATCCGGACTATCCGGTCAGCGCTTTTGCCGTTTCCGGTTATTCGGGCGCCGGCAAAAAGGCGATCGCGGTCTATGAGGGCGATGAGAAGCCGGCTGATTTTAACGCCCCCAGGGAATATGCGCTTACCCAGCAGCATAAGCATATCCCGGAGATGCAGAAGATGTCGGGACTGACCCGCACGCCGTTATTTTCGCCGATCGTTGATGATTATTATGCAGGCATGTTCGTGAGCCTGCCGTTCTATACGGATCTTCTGAACCATGTGACGGGACCGGAGCAGGTACAGGAGATGTTTGCTTCCTATTATGAAGGTGAGAGATTCATCCGCGTGATGCCGCCTGAAGCAGAGGATGCCTCAAACGGCTTCATCAGTGCAAATGTGTATGCGGGAAATGACGCACTGCAGATCTTTGTTACGGGCAATGCCGAGCGGATCGTTGTGACGGCGCGGTTTGACAACCTTGGAAAAGGCGCATCGGGCGCGGCGATCCAGTGCATGAACATCGTGCTCGGATGCGAGGAAGACAGAGGATTACAGATATGAAGGATGAAAAGTTAGAGATCAGGACAATGACAATAGAGGACTATGAAGAGGTTCACGCGCTCTGGAAGTCGATCAAGGGATTCGCGATGCGCTCCATCGATGATTCCAGAGAGGGTGTGGAGCGCTTCCTGAAGCGCAACCCTACAAGCAGTGTGGTTGCAGTACTGGACGGACAGATCGTCGGCGCGATCCTTTGCGGGCATGACGGCAGAAGAGGCTGCATGTACCATGTCTGCGTGCGGGAAGACCACAGGCGCAAAAAGATCGGCGAAGCCATGGTCGTGCATTGCATGGAAGCCTTGAAAAATGAGCAGATCAACAAGATCTCCCTGATCGCGTTTACGCGAAACGACGTGGGAAACGCGTTCTGGAAGACCATCGGCTGGACGAAGCGCGAAGACCTGAACTATTATGATTTTACGCTGAATGAGGAAAATATCACGGAATTCAACAGCAGGTAAACCGGCAGCAGACCGGAACCGGGAGGGAATATGAAACAGATCGAAGGCGGGATCACCGCACCGAAAGGATTTGAAGCAGCAGGCGTTGAAGCGGGGATCAAATACGAGAACCGCAAGGATATGGCGCTGATCTATTCACAGAAGCCATGCGTAGCGGCAGGGGTATTTACATCAAACCGCGTCAAGGCGGCTCCCGTTAAGTGGGATATGCAGATCGTGGAGCACTCGCCTTACGCGCAGGCTGTTGTCGTAAACACCGGCATCGCCAATGCGGGCACCGGCGCGCAGGGCATGCAGATCTGCACGGATACGGCAAAAGAGGCCGCAAAGGTTCTCAACATACCGCAAGATGCCGTTCTGATCGGATCAACCGGTGTGATCGGCGCGCAGCTTGATCAGGGAAAGATCAATGCCGGGATCGCCAAACTGGCGCAGAAAAAAGAGGCTTCCAAAGCGGCCGGTACAGACGCTTCCATCGCGATCATGACGACCGATACGGTCAACAAGGAACTGGCCGTAGAGGTAGAGATTGCGGGTGTTATTGTAACGCTCGGGGCCATGAGTAAGGGCTCCGGCATGATCCACCCGAATATGTGCACAAGGCTCGGTTATGTGACCACAGATGCGGTGATCGACCATGATACGTTGACCGAACTGCTCAAAAATGACGTCGTCGATACCTATAATATGATCTCTGTGGACGGGGATACTTCGACCAATGATACGCTCCTCGTTCTGGCAAACGGGATGGCCGGAAACGATCCGATCCGGAAAGGGACGAAGGAATACGAAGCGTTCCGTGAGGCGCTTCATTATATCAATGAGACGCAGGCCAAGAGACTTGCCGCTGACGGAGAGGGCGCGATGGCCCTGATCGAGACGACGGTTGTCCATGCGGCGGGCAAAGAGGATGCCAGAACGCTGGCAAAGTCCGTGATCTGCTCGAGCCTGACCAAGGCAGCGGTTTACGGGCATGACAGCAACTGGGGCCGGATCCTCTGTGCGCTCGGCTATGCCGGTGCGGAATTTGATCCGGAACACTGCGCGATCTATTACGGGAAAAAGGCAAGCGATGCGATCTTTGAGGGTGATTTTGCCGACGGCATGCTGATCTATGAGGACGGCACGGGTGCACCCTACAGCGAAGAGGAAGCAACGAAGCTGCTCTCCGAACCGGAAGTGCGGATCTGGGTCGACCTCAAGATGGGTGAGGACTACGCGACAGCCTGGGGCTGCGACCTGACTTATGACTATGTGAAGATCAACGCGGATTACCGTTCTTAAGCGGGTTTGCGGATTAAATAACACTATACACTTAATATTTGACCATGAAAGTCAAAAACAGAAAGGAATCCTATGAGCGAAACCAGTGTCAGCAACGAAATATATAAGGAGAAATACCTGCATAAGGCCGAGGTGCTGATCGAAGCACTTCCCTATATCCAGAAGTTCAACCGGAAGGTGATCGTTGTCAAGTACGGCGGATCGGCGATGACGGACGAGGAACTCAAGCGCAACGTGATCAAGGACGTTACGCTTTTAAAACTTGTCGGCTTCAAGCCCATCGTCGTGCACGGCGGCGGCAAGGAGATCAGCCGCTGGGTCGGCAAGGTCGGCAAAGAGGCGCAGTTTGTCAACGGCCTGCGCGTCACGGATGAGGAAACGATGGAGATCGCCGAGATGGTGCTTTCCAAGGTCAACAAATCCCTTGTGACGATGGTCGAAGAGCTCGGCGTCAAGGCTGTCGGCATTTCCGGCAAGGACGGCGGACTCCTGAAGGTGGACAAACGGTACGCGGACGGCGAAGATATCGGCTTTGTCGGGGAGATCCGGGAAGTGAACACCAAGATCATCGAGGATCTGCTGGATAAGGACTTTCTGCCGATCATCGCGCCGATCGGACTGGATGATCACTTTGATACCTACAATATCAACGCGGATGATGCGGCCTGCGCGATCGCCAAGGCGATGCATGCCGATAAACTCGCTTTCCTGACGGATATCGAGGGCGTTTACGTGGATCCGGAGGACAAGGAAAGCTTTATTTCCCGCCTGACGGTATCCGAAGCCGAGAAAATGATCGCTGACGGCCATATCGGCGGCGGCATGCTGCCCAAGCTTAAGAACTGCACGGACGCGATCGAGAGCGGCGTAAACCGCGTGCATATCCTGGACGGAAGGAAACCGCACAGTCTCTTATTGGAAGTGTTTACGAACAAAGGAATCGGGACGATGTTTTTCCCGGATGCAGAAAAGGAGAATCTGGAATGAGCATGCAGCAAGTGATCGAAGAGGGCGAACAGGTCCTGCTTCATACCTATAACCGTTATCCGATCGTGCTCGACCATGGCGACGGCATGTACCTGTATGATCTGGATGGCAAGAAATACCTGGATTTCTGCGCAGGCATTGCCGTTTTTGCACTCGGATACAACAACAAACATTATAACGATGCGCTCAAGGCGCAGGTGGACAAGCTTCTGCACACGTCCAACTACTATTATTCGGAACCGACGATACAGGCCGCAAAGAAACTGACCGCGGTTACGGGTATGGACCGCGTGTTCTTCACCAACAGCGGCGCGGAAGCCATCGAAGGTGCCATCAAGGCGGCAAGGAAGTTCGCCTACACGCACGATGGCAGCACGGATCACGAGATCATCGCGATGCATCATTCGTTCCACGGCAGGACGATGGGCGCGCTTTCGGCAACCGGAAACGAGAAGTACCAGAAACCGTTCATGCCGATGATCGGAAACATCCGCTTTGCTGATTTTAACGACTTAAAGAGCGTAAAAGCGCTCGTGAACGATAAGACCTGTGCCATCATCATGGAAACCGTGCAGGGAGAAGGCGGCATCCATCCGGCGGATCCTTACTTCATGAGAGGGATCCGGCAGCTGTGCGATGACCGCGGGATCCTGCTGATCCTGGATGAGATCCAGTGCGGCATGGGCAGAAGCGGCAAGATGTTCGCGTTTGAGCACTACGGCGTGAAGCCGGATATCTTAACGGTCGCCAAGGCTGTCGGCTGCGGCGTACCGGTCGGCGCTTTCCTGATGACGGAGCGGGTGGCAAAATCATCCCTTGTAGCGGGTGACCACGGCAGCACGTACGGCGGCAATCCGCTTGCAGGCTGCGCGGTATCGACCGTTCTGGACCTGTTTGAGGAAAATCACATCCTCGAAAACGTCGTAAACGTCAGCAAGTACCTGTCGGCAAGGCTTGAGGAACTGGTTTTGGAGAATGACTGCATTCTCGGGCACCGCGGGCTCGGCCTGATGCAAGGACTGGTCTTTGATACGGAACTGGCTTCTCCCGGTGAGATCGTCAAGAGGTGCCTTGATAACGGCCTGATCCTGATCACGGCCGGCGCGGATGTGATCCGTTTCCTGCCGCCGCTGATCGCCGGCACGGAGCATGTGGATGAGATGATCGAAATCTTCAGGAAATGCCTGAAGGGGTAGACTTTTATGAATAGAAGACTTTCTTCGGCCTTCTGGGCAGTGCTCCTGTGTGCTGCGATGCTTGTTTTTTCCTACAGAGGCACGAATGAACAGAATATTACGGATACGGCAATGTCCGATGCGGAAACGGGAACCCCGGTGTCCGCACAGGAGGACGATGCCCTGATCCTGTGGTATGCAGACGAGGCGCTTACGGAGTTTCTGACTACGGAAGCGCTTTCCTATCAGGCGG
The DNA here is from genome assembly GCA_017961065.1 of Lachnospiraceae bacterium. Classification (GTDB taxonomy): domain Bacteria; phylum Bacillota; class Clostridia; order Lachnospirales; family Lachnospiraceae; genus UBA2868. The sequence goes on along the minus strand of JAGCXZ010000343.1, from coordinate 13,322 downwards.
AAACCGGCACGCATGTGGTAACAAAGCTGGTTTCAGGCGTTGACTATCTCGAACAGATCAACACGGCATCCGTTTATGACGGCGAGACATCAGCGGACGGCACCGTTTACGAGGCGCCGGATCTGTACGTTACAACGCATGATACGTTGCTTCGAGCCTATCTTTCGGGCCTTGCCGGAGAGATCACGGATCCGCATGAGGTCGTGATCCGGGAAAATTACCCGCAGACTTCTCTTTGCGCGATCAGCTGTGACGATAAGTACACGGCTTATCCGCTCTGCTATGAGACCAACTTTTTCCTCTATAACAAAACCTATATGCGCGATATCGCATCCGCCAAGGTGGAAGAGCAGATCGATCGGCAGGAGGGAGAAGCCGCGCAGGCAGCCGTAGACGCAACGGACGGAAAGCCTGCTGACGGGGATCAGAAGGCAGACGACGAAAAGAAGGACGACGAGAAGAAGGACGAGGATAAAAAGGAAGAAGAGAAGAAGGACGACGATAAAAAGGACGAAAGCAAGACGGACGAAGAAAAGAAAGACGAAGAGAAAACGGACGGGGACGAAGAAGGAGACAGCGAAACGGACGAAGAAGGCCTTGAGGATGAAGAAGGTGACCCGATGGGCGAAGAGGACGTGACGGCCAGTCCTGAAGTCTTAAAGCAGCTGGCGACGATCATCCCTTCCACGATAGATGACATCCGTTATTTTGCTAACAACTACGATGCGCCCGAGGCGGTCGAAGCCGTATTTAAGTGGGATGTATCGGATATTTTCTATAATTATTTCTTTGTCGGCAACTATATGAATGTCGGCGGGGACAACGGTGACAGCAATTCCGTTTTCAATATCTATAACCAGCAGGCCGTGGAGTGCCTGCAGGTATATCAGGACCTGAACAGCTTCTTCTCGATCGACGCAAAGGAAGTTTCCTATGATAAGATCCTGCAGGAGTTTCTGGACGGCAAGACCGTATTTACCGTCGCAACGACCGATGCCGTCAGGAAGATCGAGCAGGCAAAACTGGACGGGGATTTTGATTTTGAATACGGCATTTCCGTCCTGCCGGATGTCAGCTCCACGCTCAAGGCACGCGGCCTGTCCGTTACCACCTGTCTGGCGGTCAACGGCTACTCGGACAAAAAGGAGGCGGCCAATGACCTGGCTTCCTACTTATCGTTTGAGAAAGGGCAGGAACTCTACCGCAAGGCGGGGAGACTTTCCTGCAGAAGAGGCTGCGTCTACGATAACAATGAGATCTACAATGTCATGAACGAGTACGAGAAATCCGTTTCGCTGCCGAAGATGGTGGAGACATCCAATTTCTGGGTGCAGCTTGAGATCGCTTTCACGCAGATCTGGAACGGTGCGGATCCCGACGAGACGCTGCGCACGCTTTCGGATACGATCGGCGGTCAGATCGAGGAGATCGACTTCCATATCCCGGTGCAGGAAAGCATCGGCGCCGGCGGCGGGGCGGTTCTGCTTCCGTAGCAGATTAAAATCGGTCACACTTTTTTCACATAATCAACACGCACTAAACATATTTATGTACTAGTATGTGGCATATACGGAAGAGAAATCTGGATCAAAGGAGGTATCTGAGCATGTACGAGTACTATAATTACGAAGACAGGGCCGAGAAGGCCAGACAGGAAGAGATAAAGAGACGCGCCGAAGAGCAGAAGAAGGCAGAGAAGAAAGCAAAACGGACCAAATGGCTCTCAACGATCGCCATGGCGGTTGTATTCGGACTCATCGCAGGCGGCATCTTTGTCAGTGTTAACTATGTGAACGATCTGTTCTTCAACAGGAACAGCAAACGTGAAGAGATCAGTCAGGTGAAGCCCGTTGAGGAGCAGCCTGCCAAGGAAGCAAGAGAAGAAGAGAAGAAAGAAGATAAAGAGCAGGATACGGCCGGTGAAGAGAAAGAGAAGAGCCCGGTTGAGATCAACAAGGCTGAAGGCGTTCGCAGCGAACAGGTGAACCGGGGCGCGGATGCGGTAAACTCCGTCAGTGCGGTTGCCAAGTCGGCAATGCCCTCGATCGTTTCGATCACGAACAAGAGCCTGCAGGAAGTGCAGATGATGTTTTCCTATGAGACAAGGCTGTTTGAGAGCGAGAGCGAAGGCAGCGGCATCATCGTTGCACAGGATGACGATGAGATCCTGATCCTGACGAACAATCACGTGGTAGACGGCGCGCAGACCCTGACCGTTAAATTCATCGATGATGAGGTTTGCGAAGCACAGGTCAAGGGCGTGGATGCGACCATGGATGTGGCAGTGATCGGCGTTCCGCTGAGCGAATTAAAGAGTACGACCAAGAATGAGATCAAAATAGCGCTGATCGGTGATTCCGACGAGCTGGAGATCGGTGAGCAGGTTGTTGCGATCGGTAACGCGCTCGGTTACGGTCAGTCCGTAACGACCGGTATCGTATCCGCATTAAACCGTGACATCGACATGGCAAATCTGGACAGCGGACTGATCCAGACGGATGCGGCGATCAACCCCGGTAACAGCGGCGGCGCGCTGCTGAACATGAGAGGTGAAGTGATCGGTGTCAATTCGGCGAAGCTTTCCGATACGACGGTTGAGGGCATGTGCTACGCGATCCCGATCTCAACGGCCATTCCCATCGCGGAGGACCTGATGAACCGCGAAGACAGAGAGCAGGTTGCTGAAGACGAAGCCGGTTACATGGGTATCGTCGGTGTCCTGATCTCCGAAGCGGATGCTGAGAAATACAACATGCCGGAAGGTATTTACCTGCAGCAGATCGTAGAGGGTTCCCCTGCGGAAGAGGCCGGATTACAGGTCGGCGATATCATCAAGAAGTTTGACGGACTGAGCATCGCTTCCTATTCGGATCTGCAGGAACACTTGAAATACTACCGTGCCGGTGAGAAGGTCGATATCGTGATCTACAGGCAGGAAGACGGCCAGTACACGGAAAAAACCGTAACGATCACGCTCGGAAAACGCATGGATTAAACGGAAGAAGTGTGCTAAAATAAAAAACGGATATGTGATAAGAGTTGCATAGTGGGGTCTGAGACAGGAGCTATGCATGACAATCAAATACAGATCATACATTACAGTGGGCCTGATCGCCCTGGCCTGTCTGACAGGCTGCGGGCGGTCGGACGCACCTGTTGTGTTAGAACCGGTAAGCGGCGTGGAGAGCGCCGATCCGGGTGATCCGGGCAGGGGTGAAGATGCATCCGCAAAGGAGCCCGTCCGGACAGCCGGACAAGATCCGCAGGATGCGGTGAAGCAGACCGAGACGGTAACCGTGCATGTCTGCGGCGCCGTTGTTAATCCCGGCGTCTATGAACTCCCCGCAAACGCGCGTGTTGCGGATGCCATCCTGGCAGCAGGGGATTTTGAGCCGGATGCGGATTGTGAATACCGGAACCTGGCGGCAGTGCTTTCAGACGGTGAGCAGATCTATGTGCCAACGGAAGCAGAGACTGCAGAGGGAACCATTCCCGCGGCAGGACAGACTGCTGAGCAGGGCAGCCCGCTTACATCCGGTGTTTCATCCGGCGGGAAGATCAATATCAACACCGCAACGGAAGCAGAGCTTATGACTTTGCCCGGGATCGGCGAGGTCAAAGCCCGCGCGGTTATAACCTACCGGGAAAATAACGGCCCGTTCCAAAGCATCGAAGAGATCCGAAAGGTAGAGGGGATCAAGGAAGGGTCCTATAACAAGATCCGTGACGCGATCTGCGTGAAGTAAACGCCGGCACGCAGGACACAGAATCAGGCGCGTTTTGAAGCGATTTCGGCGGAATACGGGGTAGACAGGAGAACATATTATGAGGGTGCTGGTAGTTGATGACGAGAAACTGATTGTAAAAGGAATCCGTTTCAGCCTGGAGCAGGACGGCATGGAAGTGGCCTGCGCCTATGACGGAGAGGAGGCGCTGGAGATGATCCGTGCCGAATCCTTCGATATTGTGCTGCTGGATCTGATGCTTCCGAAACTGTCGGGCCTTGAGGTCTGCCAGCAGGTCCGCGAATTCTCCAAGGTGCCGATCATCATGATCACGGCCAAGGGAGAAGACATGGACAAGATCATGGGCTTGGAATACGGCGCGGACGATTATATCACCAAACCGTTTAACATCCTGGAGGTCAAGGCCAGGATCAAGGCCGTGATCCGCAGATTAAGCTCCGACAAGCCCGAAAACGGCAAGCAGGAAACCGTGCTTGAGATCAGCGACATGCGGCTCGAGACGGAAGACCGCAGGCTGTATATCGCAAACAAAGAGATCAATCTGACCTCTAAGGAATTTGATGTGCTGGAACTTCTGGCACGCAACCCCAACAAGGTTTATTCCAGAGAGAAACTGTTGGAGCTTGTCTGGGGCAGTGATTATCCCGGGGACGAGAGGACCGTGGACGTGCATATCAGGCGTCTGCGCGAGAAGATCGAACCCAATCCCAGTGAACCCAAATACGTTCATACAAAGTGGGGTGTAGGCTATTTTTTCAAAGGTTTGGACGCGAATAACTAAATCGAGGCTGCTGCGGAGCCTGCGTTTCCGCGTATTCCTCGTAATATGCTTGGTGGGGATCCTGCCAAGCATTATTTTGCGTTACACCTTTTTGGAGAATTATGAAAATCGTGCTGTTGCGGTGCGTATCTCCGATGTGCAGAGCCAGTGCCAGATCATCGCCAACCACTTAAGCACGTACCAGTATCTGGATGACACGAACTCGGATGTGGTAAACGCCGAACTCGAGCAGCTTTCCAACCTTTATGACGGCCGCGTGATCGTTGTCAATTCCGACTTAAAGATCGTAAAGGATACCTACTCCATATCTCAGGGCAAAACGATGATCTCGGAAGAGGTGATCCGCTGTTTCCGGAAGGAAACGACTGCGCAGTATGACAACGTCAACCATTTCATTGAGATCACGACGCCGATCTCGATGCCGGGTTCGGAAGAGATTGAAGGAGTTATGTTAACCAGCATCTCGGCGAACACGATCATGGATACGAGAGAAAAGCTTGGTATCCGGGCGTTTCTGATCATTGCCATCACATCCACGCTGATCCTTGTTCTGGCCTATTTCGGCTCCCTGCTCATTGTGCGTCCGTTCCGGAAAGTCGTACGTGAAATGGACGACATCAAGGAAGGATTCGAGAAGGATTCCATCTATGTTCCCGATTTTATCGAGACAGAGGCACTGTCCCTGTCCGTTACGCAGATGATCAGCCGTATGGAGGCGCTGGATGCCTCCAGACAGGAATTTGTCGCCAACGTGTCGCATGAGCTCAAAACCCCGATCACCAGCATTAAGGTGCTGGCGGATTCGCTTGTTGCGCAGGGCGAGGACGTTCCGCCCGAACTCTACAGGGAATTCATGGAAGACATTGTGCAGGAGATCGACCGTGAAACCGGTATCATCAACGACCTTCTGACGCTTGTGAAAACGGATAAAGGGTCTCCGGAGGGCCTGCAGGTTGAGCAGGTGGATATCGGAACCTTTGTGGAAAAGAACCTCGAACGCTTGACGCCGATCGCGCAGAAGGCACAGGTGGAGCTCGTCCTTGAGAACGTCCGTCCCGTTACGGCCGAGATCGACGAGACGAAGTTTACGCTGGCGCTTTCCAACCTGATCGAAAACGGCATTAAGTACAACCACGAAGGCGGCTGGGTCAAAGCCAAGATCGACGGTGATTACCAGTTCTGTACTATCGAGATCAGCGATACCGGCATGGGGATCCCGGAGGAATCCCTGCCGCACGTATTCGAACGTTTTTATCGTGTGGATAAGTCGCATTCCAGAGAGATCGGCGGCACCGGTCTGGGGCTTGCGATCACAAGAAGTATCGTCCTGATGCACAGAGGGGCGATCAAAGTGGAATCTACGGAAGGGGAAGGCACGACCTTCACCGTTAAGATCCCGAGGACCTATCTGGCTTGATTTCAAAGGTTCTCAGAGAGGATATAACATGCGTTATGTTATGAGCGGAAAACCGAATCAGAGGCATTTCTACAGGCGCATCCTTTGCGTGCTGCTCTGCTTTGTGCTTCTTTCCGGCTGCTCGCAGCCTGCACGGGAGACGGCATCTCCGGACGAAGTGTACCTGTACTATGTGACAGCAGATGACAGCGCGGTTGTTCCCGTACCGTTTGAGGCACCCGATCCCGGAGAGCCGGGGACGGATGAAGTCGCCTTCTATGAAAAAGAGATCATGGCCTGGATCGATGCCTTGTCAGGCGTTCCCGAGAATCTCGAATACAAGAGCCCGATCGACAACGGTATGGGCGTGAATGCCATTACCTATCTGTCGGGACAGGCAACGCTTGATTTTGACAGTTCCTACCTGAATGCGCCGGCTCAGACCGAAGTGCTGCGCCGTGCCGCGATCGTCAAGACGCTTGTGCAGATCGACGGTGTGGAAAGTGTCGCGTTTACCGTGGAAGGCATGCCGATCACCGATTCCAAGCAGGTTCCGATCGGTATCATGACGGCCGATACCTTTGTCAGCAATCCGGGCGCGGAGATCAACGCATACGAAACGACGACCGTGCAGGTTTATTTTGCGGATGAAGAGGGCACGATGCTGATCGGCAGGACCGAGAACGTCGGCTATATCAGTAATATCTCCATGGAGCGTCTGGTCGTGGACCGCGTGATCGCGGGACCGCTGACGGATAAGGCGTTTCCGACCGTTTCCCCCACATTGAAGGTCCTGAATGTTACAACCAAGGACGGGATATGTTATGTAAACCTTGACGACTCCTTCCTGACCAAAACATTGAAAGTCAGTGATGAAGTCGTGATCTATTCATTTGTCAATTCCCTGACAGAACTGCCGAATGTCAGCAAAGTGCAGTTCATGATCGACTCGGAGACGGAGATCTCCTTTGGCGATCATATCTATCTGTCAGACCCCTTTGAAAGAAACCTGGAGCTCATAGCAACCGAGGACTGATCACCTATGCGCAGACCCATGTGCGGCCTTTCCGCCTTGTTTCTGCTGTGTCTGATCATTCTTTTGCCGCTGTTTGTCAAAACGCCGGCAGCTCATGACAGGCTGCCTGACGTTGCAGACGGAGAGAAACTGACCGTTACGGGTAAGATCAAGGACCTGACGCGAAAGGATGAGCGCCTGATCGTAACGCTGTCAGGCGTTCGGATCGCGCGGGAGGGCCCGCCGGAAGAGGATTTAGGGCCACACGGACTTTTGCTCTACCTTGATCTTACGGACGATCTGTCCGCTTATCAGATCTCACGTCTGATCCGCTGCAGCGGAACCTATCACAAATTCAACACAGCAGAAAACGAAGGACAATTTGATACAAGAGCGTATTATACGCAAAAAGGCGTGGACGGATTCCTGACGGAGCCCGTTCTGCTTGGCGTGTCTGACAGTCATTCTGCGTTGTTTCAGGGGCTTTTTCGCTTAAAAATCAAGTTGGAAGACATCTTTTACAGCTATCTGGATGAGCAGGACGCAAATATAATGAGTGCGCTGCTCCTTGGAGAAAAGGGCATGCTTGAAAGCGGGCAGAAGGAACTGTATCAGAACGCCGGGATCGCGCATGTCTTAAGCCTTTCCGGGCTTCATGTTGCCGTATTCGGGCTCGGCCTGTTAAAGCTTTTCCGCTTCCTCATCAGAAAACTGTTCAAAAATACCGGACTGTGTCTCGATCTTACGGCCGGCGGATTCGTCTCAGGCCTGATCGCTGCGATACTTTCCGGGATCCTCCTGCTTTTCTGGTGTATCATGACAGGATTTCCGGTGTCCATGGTCCGGGCTTTTGTGATGTTTCTGCTGGGTGTATGCGCGGATCTTATGAGCCGGACCTATGATCTGCTCTCGGCAGCGGCCTTTTCTTCGATCGTAGCTGCGATATTGTCTCCGCAAACCATCTATGATGCGGGATTTCAGCTTTCTTTTGCGGCTGTGTGCTCGATCGGGATCCTGTTTCCGCCCGTTGTGGATTGCTTTGGGGCGGTCGGAAGGAATCCGCTTTTGCAGAGCATTCTGCTCAGTATCTGTATCCAGATCGGGACACTTCCCATCGTCGCATGGCATTATTACCAGCTTCCGCTGTGCGGGGTGCTGCTGAATCTTATGGTCGTACCGCTGATGTCGGTGGTGCTTTTATCCGGTGTGATCATTGCCGGATCGGGTCTTCTTTATCTTGCGTCCGGATTTGCTATATTTGATCTTTTCTGCAGAATATGCGGTTTTATAACGCATGCAATTCTATTCTTGTATGAAAAGGGAGCGCAGATCTGCACCTCTTTTTCCTATGCGGTATGGGTCACCGGTAAACCCTCCCTCCTGCAGGTGATCGTGTATTATCTTGTCCTGATCATGGTAAGGATCTGCCTGGGGAGGGTATGTGCACTTAAACGGGAGCAAAACATGGGGATGGAAGAGAAGAGGGCGAATGACCAAACTGGTCGACATAATATCGAACGAGAACGGCATTTTCCGTTATTATTCAGAATGGCGGTTTTATGCGGTTTACTAATAATATCGTTTGTTATTATATGGGTAAGGCCGCGACATCTTGTTGAGATCCGAAATCTGTCGGTCGGACAGGGTGACTGTTCCCTGGTATTTAACAAAACGCACGTTATTCTAATTGATTGCGGTTCCTCCTCGGTCGATCAGGTGGGCAGATACAGACTGACCCCCTGCCTGAAGGCAAACGGTGTACAGAAGATCGATACGATCTATGTGTCACACTTTGATTCTGACCATGTGAACGGGATTCTGGAACTGCTGCAGGACCCTGTATATTGCGGAAGAACGGGCAGGATCATCCTATCCTGCAAGGCCCGGGATTTAGACGGTAATACTGATAATTTCAGGAACCTGCTTGCGCTTGCAGGCGACCTTAAGATCCCTGTTTTTACGATGAAAGCGGGAGATGAGACCAAAGAGGGGGATTGTAACGTGGTGTGTCTGTCCCCTGAAAGCGGAACGGAAGGGTATGCGGATACGAACGCGGCGTCTCTTGTTCTGCTGCTTTGCGAGGAAACAAGCGGCTTTAAGGCGCTGTTTACAGGGGATATCGGCATGGAATCCGAGCAGATGATATTACGTTCCTATGATAGAGGACTGATCGCCTCACCTGCCTGCAACTACCTGAAAGTGGCCCATCACGGATCGGGATCATCGTCTGATGCCGCGTTTTTGCAGGCTGCGCTTGGCCGGAGCACGCCCCTGCAAGCTGCGTACGGGCAGCCAGCATCCGGGCGGACAGTGCCTGAACAGGCCGCAAACGGCGGTTTCCTGCCTCCGATCGCCGTGATCTCTGTCGGTGCGCATAACCGCTACGGCCACCCGCACCCGGATACCCTTAACAGGCTTACGGCCATTCCCGGACTGCACTGCTACCGTACCGACCTGACCGGTGAGACGATCCTGGAGCTTAATGCGGACAAACTGTGCTTCAGGACCATGCTCGGCGAAATTGACCCATAAAGTCATTTGTTTAAGGGTCAACACCGCAATAAAGGGAATATGGCTGTAATACGCATAAATACGGACAATTCAAATAATAACTTAAGATATTTTATGTAAACGGGAATGATTTTTGCGCAAAGTTTTTTCAGGCTCTCAAAAATTCTATAACGCGCGTTATCAGCATTTTCGTACTTTTTTCGTAACTATTTTCATCACGCTCAGGTACCGTCACCCGGCTCCGGATCCTTCCGCCGGAGTATGATCCTGATTTCATATAAAGATAGGAAAAAATAAAATTGTAAATGAAATGCAAATGTGGTAGCATTACTCCATGGACGTTAACATAAGTAAGAACAACAAATCGAATACACTGAAAAAGATAATTTTCTACGCGGTTGCCGTACTGATCAATATCGGAGGCAACCGGCTTGTTCTTTTGCTGGGATTACCGCTGTTTTTCGACAGTATCGGAACGATGCTCTCGGCTGTCATCGGCGGATATCTGCCCGGTATGCTGGTCGGTTACATGACCAACATCATCAACATGACGGCAGACCCCGAAAACGTCTACTATGCGAGCCTGAATGTGCTGATCGCAGCAGCCGCGGCTTTTCTGGCCAGGAGAGGTTTCTTTAAGAAGTTCCATAAAGCGCTTCTCACGGTTCCGGTCTTTGCGCTGATCGGCGGTACGCTCGGTTCTGTGTTTACTTATCTGATCTACGGCTTCGGGCTCGGAGAAGGGATCTCCGCTCCGTTTGCAAGACAGCTGCTAAATAGCGGGCACCTGTCCGTTTTCTGGGCACAGATGATCTCTGACACATCGATCGATCTGCTCGATAAACTGCTGTCCGTCATCATTGTTTTCCTTGTATTGAAACTGATCCCGGAGCATCTTCTGACCGGATTACATATGACCCACTGGAGACAGACGCCGCTTTCCGATGAAGAGAAAAAGGCAGCTAAGAGCCATTACCGGGGAAGCCTGTCATTACGTAGAAAAGTTGTTGTGATCATCTCCGTGATCATGTTTTTTGTGGCTTCCGTTACGACAGCGATCAGCTACATTCTTTACCATAATTTCGCGATCAAACAGTATACCTATACCGGCAAGCATGTCGCGCAGCTTGCGGCCGCTTCCATCGACGGAAACCGCGTCAATGCTTATCTGAATGACGGAGCGACGGTTGCGGGTTACCGCTATACGGCAGACAGGCTCGAAAGTATCCTGAAGAGTTCGCCGGATATCGCTTATGTGTATGCTTATCAGATCCGTGAGGACGGATGTCATGTTGTATTTGACGTGGATACGGATGAAGTGGAAGCATCCGCGCTCGGGGACGTGATCCCGTTTGATGAATCCTTTATGGAATATGTTCCGACGTTACTGGCGGGTGGTTCGATCCAGCCGATCATAACGAACGATACTTACGGCTGGCTTTTGACGGACTATGAGCCTGTTTTTGACTCGAAGGGGAACTGCGTCTGCTACGCGGCCGCAGATATCTCCATGGCAGATATCAGAAAGGATGAGGTCAGCTTCCTGATCAAGGTAGCATCACTCTTCCTTGGCTTTTTCGTGCTGATCCTGACGCTTTGTATCTGGCTTGCCAACTACCATCTGATCTATCCGGTGAACGCCATGACGCTTGCGGCAAGGGATTTTGCGTCCAATACGGAAAAAGCCCGCGACAAGAGCGTTGAGAGACTCGAGAGTCTTGCGATCGTAACGGGAGATGAGCTGGAAGACCTCTACGAATCCCTGTCAAAAACGATCGCGGAAACGGTCGAGCATCTCGAAGATGTCCGGATCAAAGGTGAAGAGATCGCGAGGATCCAGAACGGACTGATCTATGTTCTGGCCGATATGGTCGAGAGCAGGGACCAGAATACCGGCGACCATGTACGTAAAACCGCCGCTTACGTGGACCTGATCATGAAGCAGATGCGTAAGGAAGGCCTCTTTACGGACATTCTGACGGATGAATATATCGAAGACGTGGTGAATTCCGCACCTCTGCATGATATCGGCAAGATCGAGGTGCCGGATGCGATCCTGAATAAGCCCGGAAAGCTTACCGACGAAGAGTTTGAGATCATGAAGACGCATACGACGGCCGGCAGCGCGATCATTACGAACGCGATGTCTCTTGTGTCGGATTCCCGTTACTTAAGAGAAGCCAAGAACCTTTCCACCTATCATCATGAAAAATGGAACGGGAGCGGCTATCCGTACGGGATCTCCGGCAAGAAAATCCCGCTATCCGCAAGGGTTATGGCGGTTGCCGATGTGTTTGACGCGCTTCTTTCCAAGCGAAGCTACAAGGAGCCGTTCACCTTCGAAAAGGCCATGGATATCATAAAAGAAGGCTCCGGAACGCACTTTGATCCGCAGGTTGTCAAGGCCTTTGAGGATGCCTCCGAAGAAGTACGCAAGGTTGCGCAGATCCATAAAATGTCATATGAACGATAAATATGATTGAATAATACCTGTTTTTGTGATTAAATAGAGTCAGTACCGATAATATGTAAACCAATAAGGAGAGATTGGAGTATGAAGAAAATAGCGAAGATAGCCGTATCTTTGGCGGTTTGCGCACTTGTTTTCATGGCTGCGGCCAAGCCTGCAAAGGCCGATACCGTGCTTCCCGGAAGACCGAGTGTGGCAACCACGCTGCAGGCTGTGGATTTCGGATATGATCCCGGAAAGATCATCCTTCCGTATGGCGCCATGCTTTCCCAGGACGGGAAAGGCAATTGGGTGCTGGCATTCCTGGATACCAGCTATGCGGTGCTGAATTCCAGAACGGGCACTGTTCCGCTTGCCAACGGCTTTACGGTAGCCATGACCGGGGAAGGTATCGTTTATTCCAAGAATATCAACGGTGTGCCGATCAAAGTCACCTATAACCTGGCAAACTGCGTTGCAAGAGTGGATGCGGCCAATCAGGTCGTGTTATACAGAAACGGCTCGCTGCTGAGCTCGATCATCACCTATAACGGCCCTACTTATACCATAGAGAGCTATAACGACAGCGGCACGATCTTAAAGAACGAGACGAGAAACACGCAGACGAACGCATTGATCTGCATGGACGATTACGTCAGGACACCGGGAATGATCATCCGTACGTTCTACGACGCGCTCGGAAATCCGGCAGCGGTTCTGCCGTATTACGGAGACACCAAACCGGCTTATTATTAAGAGAATGCGGCTCAGCCGGAAACGACGGCCGCAGACAAAATTTCAGATCAGTCAAAATCACAGCGGATTGTCCCATGACCGGGGCAATCCGTTATTTCTCAGAAGGGATCGCAACACAGACCCCGGAACAGAAGGAATAATAGGAACAAAACAGGCGGGGCCAATGAACAGCCCCCGCATCGGAAAGGAAAGCGTAAATGGATAAATACCGGGACATTCCGGCATTTCGGGAATATAAAGAGATCCGGGCGATCTACACAACAGCGGAGTGGAACCGCTGGCCCTGCAACGAGACCGGAGAAACCGCTGCATACGACAGGCTGGCTTCTCTTCTCGGGACGGAAACATCCCGGATCGTTCGGATCCCGCAGACACATACCGACAAGGTCCGTGTCATAGAAGAGGAAAACGCCGGAGAGGGCGTGGTCCGGATCGCCGAAGAAGGGTACGACGGAATGATAACGAACGTTATCGGAATAGCCCTGTGTACCGTGGAGGCAGACTGCGTACCGGTCTATCTGTATGATCCGGTAAAGCGTGTGATCGGTATGATCCACAGCGGATGGAAGGGCTGTGCCGGCTGTATCGCAGAGCACGCGGTTGCGCTGATGCAGGATAAATACGGCACGGATCCGACAGATGTCATCGCGGCATTCGGTCCCTGCATC
>JAGCXZ010000342.1 GCA_017961065.1 Lachnospiraceae bacterium | reverse complement strand
GCGGTTGTTCGAACTGCTGTCAGTGTTTGGTCTCTGTAGGCAGGAGAGGCAGCAAGTGGTTGGAGACTATCTGTGAGGAGCTTAAGATCCCCGCCAAGAGCAACCGTGTCGACATCGGCGTGAGAGTGGAACTGCCGGCGGTGATCTTTTCCCATCTGACGGACGAACTCTATGAGAGTAAGATCGTGTACCGGACGGAGAAATTCGAGGACAGCGTCAGGACGTTCTGCATGAACCCGCACGGGATCGTGGTAAATGAGAATACCAACGGCATCATCACGGTAAACGGGCACAGTTACGAGGGCAAGGAGAAGCAGACGGAAAATACCAACTTCGCGCTTCTGGTCGCCAAGCACTTCTCGGAGCCGTTCAAGGATTCCAACGGATACGGCGAGAGTATTGCAAGGCTTTCCAACATGCTGGGCGGCGGCGTGATCGTGCAGCGGTTCGGCGATCTGGTCAGAGGAAGGCGCAGTAACGAAAAGCGTATCGAGGAAGGCATGGTAACGCCGACGTTGAACGCGACACCCGGAGACCTGAGTCTGGTACTGCCCAAGCGTATCCTGGACGGCATCATCGAGATGATCTATGCGCTCGATAAGATAGCGCCCGGAACAGCCAATGACGATACCCTGCTTTACGGTGTTGAAGTAAAGTTCTACAATATGGAAGTCAAAGTCGATGAGCATCTGGAAACGGCTTACCCCGGTCTTTACATCATCGGGGACGGCAGCGGTGTGACGCACTCCCTGTCGCATGCCTCCGCAAGCGGTGTATATGTGGCAAAACGGATCGTTGCAACCTATGGCTGACCGGCCTGCCTGAGAACAACCGACCGGGAGTCTATCGGACAGAAAGGAAATTACATGGATCAATTTGGTTTTATCGGAATGGGAAATATGGCAAAAGCACTGGCAGCAGGCTTTATCAAAAACGGAGCACTGAAAGCTGACAGGATCTGCGCATATGCGCCGAATCAGGAGAAACTGAAAAGGAATGCGGATGAGATCGGATTCATCCCGGCAGCAAGCCTTGCGGAGCTGGCACAGAAGTGCGACACGCTGATCATGGCCTGCAAGCCGTATCAGATTGAAGGCGTTCTGCAGGAACTGTGTGATCTGAGAGCGCAGGGTAAGAGCAGTTGTACCGTGCTGCTTTCCGTGGCATCCGGCTGGGATCATGCAGCCTATGTGAACACATTGTCAAAACTGCATGCCGAAGGAAGCGTGCGCATTCAGTTTGTGATGCCAAACACGCCGGCCATGGTTTCGGAAGGGGTGTTCCTGTTTGAGGAGACTACCTCATTGCATGAGGAAGAACTGAAACAGGTAAAAGAAATGTTTGCCCGTCTCGGGACGGTGGAGATCCTGCCTTCCCATCTGATGGGGATCGGAAGTGCCGTCAGCGGATGCGGGCCTGCCTTTGTGGATCTTCTGATGGAGGCTTATGCTGATGCTGCCGTAAAATACGGGATCCCGCGGGAGACGTCATACCGGCTGATCGCGCAGATGGTGCTCGGAAGCGCGAAACTGCAGCAGGAAACGGGGCTTCATCCGGGCATCCTGAAAGATCAGGTCTGCTCACCGGGAGGAACCACGATCCGCGGTGTGGGCGCGCTCGAAGAAAACGGGTTCAGACACGCCTGCATCTCGTCCATCGATGCAATCATGTCCGCGAAAAAATAACGAAAGCAAATAACAGAAGAGGCAGCAGGGATGTTTACATACCTTGCTGCCTTTTCTGGTATTTGGGAGCGTTTCACGCGAACGAGAAAACCGTTACGGTTTTCGAGTCTATCGTTATTTTTTCGCTCTTGCGTCTTTCGTTTTCCTTTTTTTAACCCTTCTTTATCAGATTAAATATCGCAAGCACAATGCAGGAACCGATGACTGCCGCGATGGTCTGACCGATCGGTCCGTGAAAATCGATCCCGATCTGACCCAGCAGAAAGTTGCCTACAAAACCGCCGACGATACCGAGAATGATATTCATCAGCAGTGAGTTTGATTTTTTCATGATGATGCTTGCGAGCCATCCGGCAATGCCGCCGATCACGATCGCAATAATGATTGATTGTAAGTCCATTGTTCTTTCCTTTCTGTTATCACAACAATTCTATTATTAAATGTACCACAAAAGCAGTGCACCATGCAATCAGACATTGCCAGATCACCACGCCGGCCGCCCAAATACGCCCCATTTCGCGCCGGATGGATGAGATTGCGGCCACACACGGTGTATACAGCAGGCTGAAAACCAAAAGGCTTGCTGCCGCGCTGCTGCTCAGCACCTGCGTTATCGGAGAGGCAGGACCAAAGAGAACCTGCAGCGAGGATACAACACTTTCCTTGGCCATGAAGCCGCCGATCAGCGCGGTGCAGATCCGCCAGTCACCAAGTCCGACAGGCGCCAGAACAGGCGCTATAAAGCCGGAGATCGCCGCCAGGATGCTGGTGGATGAGTCGGATGTCAGATCCAGATGCAGATCGAAACTCTTCAAAAACCAGATGATGATCGATGCCAGCATGATAATGGTAAAGGCGCGCGACAGAAAGTCCTTTGCCTTTTCCCAGAGCAGCTGTCCGACATTTCTTGCACCGGGCAGTCTGTAATTGGGCAGTTCCATGACAAAGGGGACGGCATCGCCGCGAAAGAGCGTATGTCCGTAAAACAACGCGACCAGAATGCCGATCAGGATGCTCAGCAGATAGAGGCCGATCATGATCAGTCCGCCTCTGTGCGGGAAGAATGCGCTGACAAAGAATGCAAAGATCGGGAGTTTGGCGGTACAGCTCATGAACGGTGTCAAGAGGATCGTCATTTTACGGTCCCGGTCACTGGGCAGCGTACGTGTTGCCATGACAGCGGGAACGGAACAGCCGAATCCGATCAGAAGCGGCACGATGCTGCGGCCCGACAGACCGATCTTTCTTAAAAGCTTATCCATGAAAAACGCGACTCTTGCGATATACCCGCTGTCTTCAAGCAGGGACAGGAAGAAGAACAGCGTCACGATGATCGGCAGGAAACTGATCACCGATCCGACGCCGGTAAAGATCCCGTCGATCACAAGGCTGTGCACGGTCGGGTTGACATGGGCGGACCTCAGCAGTCCGTCAACGAGAACCGTAAGGGAATTGACACCGTACTCCAGAAGACGCTGCAGCCATGCGCCGATCACGTTAAAGGTCAGGAAAAACACGGCACCCATGATCAGGATGAAGACAGGGATCGCCGTATATTTGCCGGTCAGGACCCTGTCGATCTGCACCGAACGGATATGTTCGCGGCTTTCGGCGGGCTTGACCACGGTCACGCTGCACACTTTTTCTATGAATGCGTAACGCATGTCGGCGATCGAGGCGCTCCTGTCCAGACCGCGCTCTTTTTCCAACTGCGCCGTGATATGCTCGAGGAGTTCTTCCTCATTGGGATCGAGCTGCAGCTGCGAGAGCACGAGCGGATCGTTTTCGATGACTTTGGATGCCGCAAAACGCACCGGGATGCCTGCTCTTTTTGCGTGATCCTCAATGAGGTGGATCACGGCATGCAGGCATCTGTGCACGGAACCGTCATGATCGTTCTCGTCACAGAGATCCTGATCCAGAGGCTTCTCCTGATAGTGCGCGACATGGATGCAGTGGCGGATCAGCTCGTCAACACCTTCGTTTTTGGAAGCGGAGATCGGGATCACGGGAACGCCGAGCATCGCCTCCATCCGGTTGACATCGATGTGGCCGTGATTGCTCTTGACCTCATCCATCATATTTAACGCAACGACCATCGGCATGCCCATTTCAAGAAGCTGCATGGTCAGATACAGATTCCGTTCGATATTGGTGGCATCCACGATATTGATGATCGCGTGCGGTTTTTCATTCAATACGAAATTTCGGGATACGATCTCTTCATTCGTATAGGGTGACATGGAATAGATACCGGGCAGATCGGTCACGCGGGTATTCGGAAAACCGCGGATCACGCCGTCCTTTCGCTCTACAGTCACACCCGGGAAGTTGCCGACATGCTGGTTGGAACCGGTCAGCTGGTTGAACAGGGTCGTCTTGCCGCAGTTCTGGTTGCCAACCAGTGCTATGCTTAGGACCGTGTCATCCGGCAGCGGTTGCCCGTCGTGCTTGGCAGGGTATTTACCGCCTTCACCAAGACCGGGGTGCTCAGCGCTCTTTTTACGCTGCTGCGGTCTGCGGTTTTCTTCAGCGGGTGATTTTTCCAGAAGTTTGATCTCGATCTGTGAGGCATCGGCAAGGCGGAGTGTGAGCTCATATCCGTGGATCATCAACTCCATCGGATCGCCCATCGGTGCCGTTTTCATAAAAGTCACTTCCGCGCCGGGCAGCACGCCCATATCCAGAAAATGCTGTCTGAGCGCACCTTCGCCTTTGACAGCTGTGATCAGGCCGGTTTGTCCGACCCGGAGATCCTTAAGTGTCATGAATGATATCCTCCAACCAAATACCGGACATAGTATATCACTTTTTGGCACTTTGGGCGAACAGAGTTTTTGATGTTTACTTTCAAGTAAGAAAAGAGTAGTCTATAGGAAAAAGCGCGAGAGGGAAGCATATGAGCGATTTTTCCAAACTGGGACAATACCTGGATTCTCTTCAGGACCTGTACGGGATGCCCATGGGTGATCTGTGCATCATGCAGGACCATGAGGTCATATACAGACACAGTTATGGCTATGCCGATCTTGCGCGCAAGGTTCCGGTCGGCAAAGATCACCTCTACAGGCTGTATTCAGCGACAAAACCGATCACCATGACGGCAGTGCTGCAGCTGATCGAACGCGGGAAACTGGGGTTTGACGATCTGCTCAAAGACTATCTTCCCGAATATGACAAGATGACCGTGGCGGATGATTTTGCCATGGAGTCCTACGGAAATGTGGTCGGACAGGCAAGTGTGCATCCGGCGCGGAATGCGATCAGGATCATCGACCTGATGACGATGACGGCGGGGTTTTCCTATGATACGGCCGATCCGAATATCGCAAAACTGGTAAAGGAGAGCGGTGGGACGGCAGCGACCCGCGAGATCATCGCCGCGCTTGCAAAGACACCGCTGCTGTACGAACCGGGCACACGCTGGTGCTACAGCCTTTCGCATGATGTGCTTGCGGCTGTGGTGGAGGTGGTGAGCGGCATGCGGTTTTCGGACTATCTGCGTACGCAGATCTTTGAGCCGCTGGGAGCAGGTGATTTTTATTTTCATCCGGAGGATGATCCGGAAACGGCAGCGCGGATCTGCGACATCTATCAGGGCGTGAACGACAGGCCGCCCTTTGTGGAGGCGGAAAAATCATATAGGGATCAATACTGCTTTACGCCGCACTATGACAGCGGAGGTGCCGGACTCATCGCAAGTGTGGATGCCTACAGTCTGTTTGCGGATGCGCTCGCCTGCAAAGGTACGGGAAGATCGGGGCAGCAGATCCTTTCGCCGGATCTTGTCGCCGGGTTCAGCCGTGCCTACACGCTGTCGGGTGCGATCAGGGATGATTTCGACAGATTAAACCGGACCGGATATGAGTACGGACTCGGTGTCCGTGTGCTTGTTGATGACAGCCGCTCGAAGAGTCCTGTCGGAGAGTTTGGGTGGGACGGTGCCGCCGGAGCATATGTGCTGATCGATACAAAGCACAGACTGTCAGCCTTTTACGCGGAGCATGTGCTGGGATTTTCGGACAATTATGACGTGATCCATCCGCAGATCAGGGATCTGATCTATGAAGGGCTGATCGTTCAATAAATAACAGTGTTATCTATGCAAAATCACATTGCAAACTCGATGTGATCTGTGATAGAATAATAACTCACCACTTGTTGTCCGGACCTATGGAGCAGCAGAAAGGAGCGCCCATGTTTGATGATCTGTTTCAGATATCCGATCTTGATCTCTGGGGAGATGCGGGTGATAAAAATAGTCTTTCCGATACATCGAATGTGGGACGCTGGGATTCTTCCAATTCTACGGCGGAGGAGAAATGTGCAGTCGATGATCTTGTCATGCCCAAGACCAAGCCTGTAAAGGTGAAAACAGACCGGCCGCAGATCGTGGTGATCGATGATGATTTTTCCAATATCGATCTCATGAAGATCTATCTGCAGCGGGGGTATGACTGTACCTTTTTTGACAATGCCAGGGAAGCGATCTTCTATCTGAATAAGAGTATTCCCGATCTGATCTTCCTGGACTGCTACATGAGTGTGATCCGCGCCAAGCGGATGGTAGAGATCATCAAGTCGTATCCGGAATATCAGAACGTTCCGATCTACTTCCTGGCGGAAGAGGATGAAAAGGGCCCGATGGAGTCTAAACTGAAAAGCGGCGACTATGAAGGGGTTGAAGGGCTCCTGACGCGGCCGGTGGCAAGGGGCGCTCTGCAGGATATCCTGGATGCCGTATTTCATTCGGATGAAGCCCCCGCGGAGAAGGCCAAAGAGACGGAAGAAAGCGGAGAAATCGCTTGACTTACCCCGGTGCCTATGCTATGGTATTGTAGTTGCAGGGAAGCGGCAAAATAACTGAATACGTACGTGTAGCTCAGCTGGATAGAGCGTTTGGCTACGGACCAAAAGGTCGGGGGTTCGAATCCTCTCACGTACACTTGCAAGAAAGCCTTGAACATTCAATGTTTCAAGGCTTTTTCTTTTTCGAAAATCAAACGATTGTTCGAGTTATTTTTTACATTTTTGGACAAATTTCGACATAAAAGTGTGACAAATGGTGCGACAAATTTTCTGATCAGATTATCTTTTGGGAATATGCATTGAGCAGCTCACCGGCTTTTTTGATGTCATCCATATCGACATGCGTATAGATGTCAGCCGTGATGGAAATGTTGGCGTGTCCCATCAGTCTCTGTGCTGTCCGGATATCGACTCCGGCCTTACAGAGATCCGTGCAATAGGTATGTCGGAGACAGTACGGAACAAAGTCATCGGCCAGAGGAAACGGCGGCATCAGTTCATTTCTGTATACTTTGCATCCCATAGAAATGTTAAGATCCCTTTTCAGCCTGGAGCAGATCCGCTTATAAGAACTGTCTGTATGTTTATGACCTGCCTGATTCGGGGAAACAGGTTCGAACGGTTTTGTATTTTTGATCACATTGAAGATCTCTTCCGGGATCGGGACATACCGGTCCGCATTCGCAGATTTGGTCCCGCGAATGTGAAGAAGGCGCTGATCCTTGTCGATATCCTTTCCGATCAGGTTGATCGCCTCTTCCGGACGGCATCCGCATTTCAAGATGATCATGAATAGGAGATAGGAAGGATCCTTTTCGTACACAAGGTATAAGTGCTTCCTCTCGATATCAGTAATGCTGCGTCGAGATCCCTTGACATATTCTGGGAGTTTCAGCTTTTTGGCGGGATTCAGGGGGATCATTTGGTTATCAACTGCAGACTCGAAGATAAAGGCGAGTTCCTGGCGGAGCTTGCTCACATGCGAAAAACTCATCCCGGAGCAGTTGTTCAGAATGCTCTGGCATTCAGCTGATCTGATAGTACCGATCGGTTTGGTTCCGATAAAAGGACTGACATATGTCTTGTACCGCGTCTTGATCATTTCAAGACCTTGAACATTGTACTTATAGGTGTCAAACGCCTTTGTGGCCCACAGATCGACCGTGACATTGGAATCATAGGTAATGACATTCTCTTTCAGATCCCGGAGCTTATTGGCCTTTTTTGTATACAGTTCTTCCAGGGTATTGGCCCGGATACGGTACCGTTTGCCCTGATAAGTGAAAGATGTGTCATAATTGTATTCGTATTTCTTGGCCATAGGATCCTCCTGTTGCACCGGTACAACAAAATTATCACGAAGAAATGTCGATGTCAATTTCAGAAATCGCTCAATAATATGCAAAAACTGTTCGATAAAAGAAGTAAATAGGGATACAACTGAGAAAACAAAAGTGATATAATAAACGTACAGAACACATGGATTATTTTGAAAAAACTGTGAATTCTATTGACATTTCCGAAACATTATTATAAGATTTGAGCATTCTCACATTAGGAGCAAGAAAGATATGGATAACCCTATTTATGCAAATGGATTTCGAGTGGCTGTAAGCCAGATGGAAACTCAACTGATGTTCAGAGTAGATACTCCTCAATTTGACGAAAAGGATCAGATGACGGGAATTGAAAGAAAAGATGTTGCAGATATTCGGATTAGCCCTATATTAGCAAAAACACTGAGAGACATTCTTGTTCAGCATGTCGATGCTTACGAAAAACAGTTTGGCGAAATCAAGATGGGGGATCAGCAGTCTTGAGTGATAAATTCGTAGTAAATAATTACGAGGGTGTTCCAGTGTCGTGCTCACAATCCGTCTGGGAGGAGCATATTGAGGTGCACCATGCGATAATGTCACATAATGTTGAAGCAGTTAAGGATACAATCAAGGATCCGGATACTGTTTATTTAAGTGAAGGAAACGAGAATAGGAAAGTATATTTCAAGAATTCTTCTTATTCTTCTTACAATTTTAAGACAAAGGTTATTGTGGAAGACACCGAAACGAAAGCTGGCAATCCTAAAGGGGAAGTTGTAACAACTTTCCCCGTTAAGGATGAAAAAGGGGGCATAGCAGATGTTGTCTACAAAAGAACCGATGATTGATTACGATTCAAAATTTGATATTATGTATTATAGTGATGGAGACACTTCCCATTCTTACGGGGACGAGAATATTGATAATATTGTCGTCGTGAAGGATATTAGTTCAGACGAAGTAGTCGGATACACGATTATGAATTACAAAAAGATGTCAACGCCGAACACGGAACAGTTCAAAGAACTAATGTCGGTTATAGGAAAAACAGTCTATGACAAAATGATGGCGTGCTTTGACAGATCGATGAGTGTAGTAAAGATGTAAAAAGCAGGTGCGAATGCACCTGCTTTTTCATTTATCCATGCGCATCGGATTCTATTTCCTACACATCATCCGGCATCCTAAATCATCCAGTAAGTGATCTTTCCGTCCGCAATTCGGTATCCCTTTTTACTCCCAGGACTGCGCACACGGCGATCTGGGTATCATCTGATGCATTACGGTAGGCCCGGACGATCCTTGTTTCCAATTCTGACAGATCTAAGGAGTCCGGATCCTGATCTGCAGCAGGATCATGTTCCT
>JAGCXZ010000341.1 GCA_017961065.1 Lachnospiraceae bacterium | reverse complement strand
CTTAGCAAGGGCGGCGCAGCAGTTCGGCGATGTTTGGGTGGTCGCGCCTGCTCTGCAGAGAAGCGCGGCCTCTCATTGTGTAACATTAAGAAAGCCCATTAACGCCAGGCGGGTAGATTTTCCCGTACCGGGCGTTCATGCATTTTCGTGTGACGGAATGCCGGCAGACTGCGTCCGGATCGGCGTGCTCAATATCGTGCCCGGCAAACCCGATCATGTCTTTTCCGGGATCAATGACGGCTACAACGTGGCTTAGGATCTGAAGTACTCTGCCACGGCGGGCGCGGCATATGAAGCTTCCTTCCAGAAGGTCCCGGCCATTGCTTTTTCCGAGGAAGACGGCGCAAAACATGAAACGACCAACAGGTATCTTGCAGAGATCATGGAGAAGCTGCTCGCAGAGCCGCTGCCTCCCGGCCGGATCTGGAATGTGAATTTTCCGGCGTGCTCCCTGCGGGATTGCGGCGGCGTGCTCTATGACCGCACCGTTTCCACGGACGAATTCTACGTGGACAGCTACAAGGAGACCAGGATCTCCGAAGATGAGATCTCCTATATGGTGGACGGATGTCGGAATTTCAAGGCCACCGAGGGGACCGATCTGCGTGCTGTTCTGGACGGTTTTGTCTCGGTCGGATCCGTCATGAACATTTCGTAGGATTATGCTTGAATTATTCCGGAAAGTATTTTATAATGTATTGCGTTATCTGTGTGTTCGTAGCTCAGCTGGATAGAGCAACGGCCTTCTAAGCCGTGGGTCGGGGGTTCGAATCCCTTCGAGCACAGTATATCATGCATCGTAAGATGCGTGATGGTAACGAGGAGTGTCGCCCATTTGATGTTCGACTACGTCGAACGGCGGGCTCCACGTGTAGGCAGGTTCTTCCCGCGATGCGGGTCCCTCCTACCAACCAAGTGGTCTTAGCGCAATGTAATTCGCTTCGCGAATGGCGCTGTTACGTCGTACGTCTTCGACATACGACAGATGTGACCATCGTGCATTTTCAATGCACGATAAATTATGGTGGGTATGGCGCAGTTGGCTAGCGCGCCAGATTGTGGCTCTGGAGGCCGTGGGTTCGAGTCCCACTATCCACCCTGGACTCTGCAGAGTCCCAAATGGGCCAGACCGACTGCGAGAGACCAAGTTTTTTAGGGCTATCGCCAAGCGGTAAGGCACAGGGTTTTGATCCCTGCATTCGCTGGTTCGAATCCAGCTAGCCCTGTATCTATCGTATATCGCGAAGCGATGTACGATGGTAACGAAGCGCTTTCGCGGCTTGCCGCGAATCTCATGCGCTGAGTCCTTATATTTCGGGCCACTAGCTCAGGTGGTAGAGCACTTGACTTTTAATCAAGTTGTCCGGGGTTCGAGTCCCCGGTGGCTCACACACAGAAAAACCCCGAAAAATCAACACTTTCGGGGTTTTTTATTTTGCCAAAAACAAACAACTGTTCGACGATTTTTATACAAAAATGGACAATTTTGGACATTATTTTACGGAACCCTTTACGGAAACCGCACGTCAAATATAATCGTATCAAATATAAATCTTTCAACAAAAAAAATACGGCATCCGAAGATGCCGCAAAACTTTAACAGAGTAAAGTGTTTATGTCCGGGAAGCTGCATATTCCTCAAGCAGTCTTCCGGCTTTTTTGATTTCTTCGAGATCGACATGCGTATAGATCTTTGCCGTGATGGAAATATTGGCGTGTCCCATCAGACGTTGCGCCGTTCTGATGTCAATTCCGGCCTTGCACAGATCCGTACAGTAGGTGTGCCGGAAGAAATACGGGACGAAATCTTCCGCCAAAGGATAAGGCGGTACCAGCGCGTTCCGGTAGGTCTTGCATCCCATAGACAGGTTCATTTCGCGTCTGAGACGGAAATAAAGCCTTTTGTAGGAACTTTCCGTGTGCTTCCGCCCTGATTCGTTCGGCGCGATCGGTTCAAAGGGTTTCGTGTCCTTGATAGCCGGATACAGATCATCCGGGATCGGGACATAGCGGTCCGCGTTTTTGGATTTGGTACCGTGAACGTGCAAAAGGCGCTGCTCGTGGTCGATATCCTTTCCGATCAGGTTGATCGCCTCTTCCGGACGACATCCGCATTTCAGGATGATCATGAAAAGAAGAAAGCGGTGATCTTGCTCATATACCTGCAGGAAGTGTTTTCTCTCGGTCTCAGTGATACTGCGGCGTGTTCCCTTGGTGCATTCTGGCATCTTCAGACTTCTGGCCGGATTGAACGGGATCAGCTGATTATCGACAGCCCGTTCGAAAAGAAACTTCATTTCCTGCTTCAGCTTATTGCAGTGAGAATAGCTCATCCCGGCACAGTGGTTCAGGATATCTTGGCATTCAGAGGACTTGATAGCTCCGATCGGCTTGGATCTGATGAACGGACTCACATATTTCATATATCTCTTTTTGATCCATTCCAGATCCTGGACACTGTACTTATAGGTATCAAAAGCCTGTTCAGCCCACAGATCCACCATCACATGAGAATCATAGATGATGACATTATCCCTAAGATCCCGGATCATGTTGGCCTTTTTGGTATAGATTTCCTCTTTCGTATTGCCCTTCACGGAATATCTCTTGCCGTTATGCATGAAAGATGTGGAATATTTGTATTTCTTTGCCATAGAATCCTCCAATTAAAGATCATAACAAAGTTTCCCAATCATTAGGAAACTTCAAGTGCTTAGGCAGAGAAAAGGGATAGTCAGAAAAACATTTCACTAAGTCTTCTTTCATCATCTTTTTCACCCGGCTAGATGGAAGCAAATTGTATATTGCTATTACAAAAGCAAAAGGACCGGTATTGTCAATGCCCGGATATCTTTTTTTGTTGATTTTAACAGGACATGCTTTGAGCAATCGGTTATAAAAACGACCACCATGTGCCGCGATATTACGGGTATAGGAACAGCATTGCAACCAGTTTTCGACATATTTACGTCCGACACCAACATACTGTCTTGCTAAACAGGATCGATCTTCCAGTTTAAGATTTTTATATAGTTTTGAGAGAACACCAAAGGATGTGACCTCGATAACAACCCAAAAAGGGAAAACACTGTTAAGATCATTTTTATGGTGATCAATGAAATAATCATCTGAACGTTTTACCTCGTCTTTCAGATTTTCGATGAAGTCCTTATGACGAGAGGCATTGTCAAAATTCGCGTCAGAAAGATAACCGGTTGGTGAATACTTTCCGGCATGATAGTATGAAATATAGCTCCTAAAGGTAACTTCTACTATTCCGCAATATTTCATCATCACACTGCGATATTGTTCATCGAACATATATAACTCATAGATATCATCAAATGTAATATCATGATAAAATGTGTCATTACGACGGAGCGTTAAGGAATATCCGCTGAAACGATAGTAATTGATACTTTTGAGAACTGATAATGCTTTTTCGCGATCTTCAATCTTAAGACCGCGACTTTCGAGCAAAGCTAGCTGTTCTTCATAGGATTTAAATGGTTTTGTTTTTCCGTTGTTAAGCATATAATCTCCTTATTATGAGCACAAAATACCCACCATGTTACGCATCCCTTACGGGAGAGGCTTGGTGGGTTCCGTTAACTTAAATCTACAGTATCGGATCCCGGATGTCAAGCGAATTATGTAAACATTTTGTTAACAAAGCATGCCGTAACGAATCTCACATGCGAAAAAAGGGTTACGCATGCGCATCGGATTCTATTTCCTGTACATCTGCTTTTTAAAAATCTTCTCCTTTGATATGCTTCATGGCATGATCATTATCCTAAATCATCCAGTGAGTGATCTTTCCGTCCGCGA
The DNA here is from genome assembly GCA_017961065.1 of Lachnospiraceae bacterium. Lineage (GTDB taxonomy): Bacteria > Bacillota > Clostridia > Lachnospirales > Lachnospiraceae > UBA2868. The sequence goes on along the minus strand of JAGCXZ010000341.1, from coordinate 146 downwards.
TTCGATATCCCTTTTTACTCCCAGGACTGCGCACACGGCGATCTGGGTATCATCTGATGCATTACGGTAGGCCCGGACGATCCTTGTTTCCAATTCTGACAGATCTAAGGAGTCCGGATCCTGATCTGCAGCAGGATCATGTTCCT
>JAGCXZ010000340.1 GCA_017961065.1 Lachnospiraceae bacterium | reverse complement strand
TTCGGCGATCTTTTTGTCCCCCGGGCCGATGAAGGTGGATGCCTCTACGAGCCAGAGAATCACGTCCACATCCTGCAGGGAGTGGACCGCCGCATGGACCATGTAGTCCCCGAGCTTATTCTTGGCCTTATGGATGCCCGGTGTATCCACGAAGACGATCTGCCCTTTTTCGGATGTGTAGACCGTGCGGATCCTGTTGCGCGTTGTCTGCGGTTTATGCGATGTGATCGCGATCTTCTGTCCGATCAGGCAGTTCATCAGCGTCGACTTGCCGACATTCGGTCTGCCGATCAGCGCCGCAAAGCCCGATCTGAATTCCGGATCGCGTTTCCTCTCATCCATGTACGTTTAATTCCCCTCCGGCTTATCCGTTTCCGGTTTCTGTTCTTCCGGTCCGTTTGCCTGTTCCTTCTTTACCGCGCCCGGTGCGGGTTTGGGCCCCTTTGCCGGTGCCTGCGGCTTAGGCTGCACCCTGTTCTGCTGTGCGGCCTGTCCTGCCTGCATCATGCTCCTGCGTTTCTCTTCATTCTTCTTTGCCTTCTTGATACATACCTTTACGATCAGAATGATCACAAGGGCAAGCAGACCGACAAAGAGAAGTGCCAGAATGATGTAAGGCAGTGCGATCACAAAACCGATCCCGAATTCCCTGAAGCCGATGCCGATCTTGTAAAGGTTCTCGGAAAGGCCGCGGCTGATCCGTTCTCCTGCCGAGAGCGGTTCCTGCTCTACCGGTGTATAGTGTGTGACTTCATTCACATACAGCATGATCGTGGCGTAATCCACTTTGTTGTCGAGCGAACGGATCTGACGCTCATAGGATTCGACCTGGTAGCTGACTTCCGTAAGCCTTGCCTCCAGTTTCAGAAGCGTGTCCAGATCATCTGCCATGGCGATCAGGTCATTCAGGCGTTTCTGCTCTTCTTTCAGAGAATCGATATGCGCTTTCGTATCCGCGTACTCCAGCGTCACGTCGTCCGTCGTAATGTTCTTGCTCGTAATGTTGCTCTGCTCCGTAACGGATGCAACAAAGTCGTCCATCCTGTCGTTGGGGATGCGAACGGTAATGGACGCGTATCTGTTGGTTGCGGTGTTATACAGGCTGCGTCCGCTGACTTCGCTTGACTCAACATATCCGCCGAGTGCATTGACCTTACGGTCGATATTGGCCAGAAACTTATCAAACTCCTCCGTTTCTACATTGAGGGTAACGTTCTTGATCAGTTTCCTGCCGGAACTCTGTGCGTTCTCCTCCAGGATCTCGGCGTTTTCCGTAGAAGCGACTGCTTCTTCCGCTTCCGCCTCATACACATCGTCTGTATCGTATTCGTAATACGCTTCCTCGTCCACATAGTACCCGGGTTCAACACCCGCTGCCGCCATGGCCGTTGAATCCTCCGCACTCTTGTAGCCGCCGTCATACGATGCCTGCGCGCTGCCGCATCCCGCAAGGAGCAGGGACACTGCCGCAAAACCCGCAACGATCTTACCCCAGCATGCTGTTCTTTTCATAATATTTTCCCTCCTGTTTGCTCTCTCTGTTATCCTGCTTAATCGATCAGGTTCTCAACCCTGTCGAATATTTCCTTTGCTTCTTCGATCTGTTCTTCTCCGCCGACCACGCAGATATGTTCCTGTGATACGATCGCATCAAGGTAATCCGCAAGTTTGCGGATATCGGATCCCGTAGCGTGTAATACTTCGTCTCTCTCCCGTTGCGCGTCTTCATCCGTTTCTCCCGTGATATAGGCGGATAAAGACCTGAGTCCTTTCAGGAGCGGTGTCAGCGGTGTATCCATGTCCGAGATCGTGCCGATGATGAGTTTGGTCAGATCCCGTTCCGCCGGCTGATAGTTCCGGACAAAATCCGAAGCCTGCCGGTAAATATCCAGCGTTTTCTTTAAGTTCGGATCCCGGTAACTGGTAAAGTAGGACGGCCCGGTCTTGCCAAAGGATGACATGCAGCCGTAAGCGCCGCCTTTCACGCGGACATTGTTCCACAGGTAATCGTATCCGAGCAGGGTCTTCAGGATCCTTAATGCTCCGGTATATGTTCCCGCATCGCTGTAGCTGCCCGCCATTGCCACGTACTGTACTTTGGAGCTTGTCTTGAAGCCCTCATTGACGGGATCAACCTCAATCTCAAACGGTTTATTCTCAAAGCCTTTTTCGGGAATGGATGCGATGAACGCTTCCGCCTCCTGCATCATGGCTTCCATATGGTCCTTCTGCGCGGTGTAATCCACCAGCAGATGATTTTGACAAAACGACTGCTTCAGGACTTCCTGCATCCTGCGGACCGTCTCATCATAGCGCGCATCAAAGTTTTCCTCGATATCGGCCACAAACCTGTAGAAAGAGATCCCGCTCAGGTATTCCCTGATCCGTGCGGCTATGCTGCAGGAAGCAAGCGCCCTGCCCGATGCCGTCGCGTGACCGCCTGATGGCATGGACTCTTCCATGCGGCTCTTTAACATCGAGATCAGCTCCCTGATCCTCTTTTTGTCGGAAAAATCAGAAGTAAAGAGTACTTCGCGGATCATTTGGAACGCAAACGGAAGTTTGTCGTACAGTACTTTCGCACGCACTTCAAAGCCTAAGTTCACCTCGTTCGTGACCCTGTGCACAGAGCACGGCGAACTGAACGTGATGCCGCCCGTGTTGATATTGATCACATTGAACAGTTCCGCGTATTTATAGTTCTTTGTATCGATCAGTCCGAGGATATTGGACAGAAGCGACAGATACGGAATGTCCTCCGCTTCCATGCCCGTAACGTCAAAGCGCAGTGTCAGATAACCGATCCCGTTCGTGAAGATGTCATGCGTCAGGACCGTGACGCCGTCGATCCGGTCGATCCGGTTATTGAACGGTTCCGCTTCTTTTTTGATGTCGGAAACCTTCAGGAGCGGAATGCTTGCGATCTCCTCATCCGTACTCCCTTCTTCCTGGTAACGGTGGAGTGCTTTGGTATCTTCCACCAGCGCCTCCAATTCCTCGTCGGAAAGGCTCTCTTTATATGCGGCAAGTTTCTCCGCGAGTTCCGCATCAAGCCTTGCGCTTAAACCTCTCTCGGGCTCTACCACGATCGCTGCGGCATGCGGATTGTCGAGCAGATATTTTTTCACGAGGCCTTCAAAATAACCCGTATCCACCTGGGAACGCAGGAACGTGTAGGTATCATTCTGTGCGATGTGCATGAACGGTTCGTTCTCATCGTACAGCCAGGAATCGAAAGCCTGGAGACCGTACATGAGTCCCTTCGGATAGAAGCCGAAATCCGCCTCCCTGTAACGGAACTCATAGAAATTGATCGCTGCCAGCAGCGCCTGTTTGTCAAAACCGTTCTCCGCCACCTCGCGGTAGATCCGCTTTACCGTATCCAGAAACGGCTGCAGTTTCTCTTTTTCGGAGTTCTTCGCGATGACGGTAAAGTAAGGCTGCAGTGTGGAACACTCATAGGAGCCCTGCACATCCTTGGCGATGCCCGCATCCAGAAGCGCCTGGTTTAATACCGCGCCCGGTGCCAGAAGCAGCGCGTACTCGATGATCTGGAACGCGATATAAAGGTTCCGGTCCAGCACGGTATCGATCACCGAAGTGTAGGACAGATACGTTTTATCCTTGATCGATTCCTCTTCCGTTACGGAATACGGGAATGTTCTGGTGAGCGGTTCTGTAAAAGGCTTCTGCAATCCGATCGACGAGTCGATTTCGAGCTTATCAAACCTGCTTAAATATTCCTCATCAAGGAAAGTCAGCCGCTCTGCCATATCGGCATTTCCGTACAGATAGATATAGCTGTTGGACGGATGATAGTAGCGTCTGTGAAAATCAAGGAACTGCTCATAGGTCAGATCCGGGATCACCTGCGGGTCCCCGCCGGACTCATGAAAATAAGCCGTATCCGGGAACATCACTTCCATGATCTTGCGGTCAAGCAGATCATCCGCGGAAGAAAAAACGCCGCGCATCTCGTTGTAGACCACACCGTTGATCGTGATGGGTTCCTTGACGTTATTGATCTCGTAATGCCAGCCTTCCTGCTTGAAGATCTGCTCTCTTTCGTAGATGTTCGGATAAAAAACAGCATCCAGATAGACATGCATCAGATTGCGGAAATCCTGGTCGTTGCAGCTGGCCACGGGGTAAACGGTCTTGTCCGAATATGTCATGGCGTTCAGGAACGTGTTCAAGGATCCTTTGGCCAGTTCCACGAAGGGTTCCTTGGCGGGAAAGGCCTTGGAGCCGCACAGAACGGAATGCTCCATGATATGCGGAACGCCGGTCGAATCCGAGGGCGGTGTACGGAACGCGATCCCGAACACCTTGTTCTCATCATCGTTTTCCAGCACCAGCACCTTCGCGCCTGTCTTATTATGTGTCAACAGATATCCCGTGGAATTCAGATCCGGGATCTGCTCCTTCCTCTCGATATGATAGGTCTTCAGTTCTTCGATCTTCAAAATAAGATCCCCCTGTTTGATTTTCTCAATAATATTTATTCGATCGCGGCATCGATATAGTCGATCCGGTCGCCGGATAAGCGGATGGCTTCCTCGATCGTGGAAACATCCACATCCATCTCCTGTGCAAGCTCCTGCACGCTCACCTTGCGAAGCAGCGTTTCGGAAAGTTCTTTGGCTTCCTCGTAGATCCGGTTGACGCGCTCTGCGATCTGCTCATCCAGCTGCACTTCCTTCCCCTGCCGGTCGATCAGGGCTTCCATCGCGTCCATGACCGTACGTGTCAGGAATTCCTCCACTTCAGCCGCGCTTTCACAAAGATCCAGGCTCTGCGTGCCCGTAAGGAGCGCCACATTGCCTTCCCCGATCAGGTCGTCCGTATGCACGCCCTGTCCTTCGTACAGTTTTGCGATATCCGCGACATCTCTTAAATACAGCAGCGGGATCACTTCAGCCGCTTTATTTTTATCGCGGAAAACGCCTTCCACGCGCTTTAAGCGTTCCTCGCCCTCAAGGATCTCCAGGGCATTCAGTTCTTCGGTGTAGTCAGCCATAAAATACTCCAATCATGATTTTCCATGATACCTCGGACCGTTTCATGCTTCGCAATCACCGGCATCACCGGACGTGCGTATGCGTGAACAGATGGTCCTGACAGTATTCGTAGTTTCCGTTGCATTTGGAACAGAAACGGAATTCCAGTTCATCCCCGTCCTCTTCGGTGCGGCCGCAGATCGCGCATTTGTGCTTTGTGATCGCGCGCATCTTTTCCGTCTGCGCCGTCTGCCTCTTATATTCTGCACGCCTGTACATCTGAGCCGGATTGACATGCGGACGCTTGCGGGATGACAGGAAAAAGATCAGGAAGTTCAGCAGGGATGCAACGATCGCCACTTTGACCGCATAGTTGCGCGTCAGGCCGATCAGCAATGACGTGCCGAAACCGAAGCCGGCCTTCAGCAGGGCGATGAACTCCCACAGGTTAAAGAAATCCATTGCCAGGAGCACGATATCCAGATATGCGAGCCACTTGATCTTGATCGGGATGATGAAGTAAAACAGGACCTTATGATCCGGGAAAATGGCGGCAAAAGCCAGAAAGATCGACAGGCAGATATAGTATGTCGTCGACGCGTTCCCGATGTCGTTTCCGAGCACCGCCAGATTTGTCGCGCCCGTGATCCAGCAGATCCCGTAGAGGATAAAAGCACCGAGCACCGTAAAGAGCATTCCGGAGAAAATATAGACATTGTACCGGAACGCACCCCATGTCCGCTCGAGCGTATTTCCGATCGAGTAGTAAAATAAAAAGATGAAAAACATGAACAGGATATTGGTGATCGACGGCGGCATCAGAACCCACGTCACGATCCGCCAGACCTGTCCTTTCAGGATCAGATCGGGATTCAGATTGATGAATTCAAGCGCCGCGTAAGAGCTGCTTCTTCCTGTCAGATAGAGGATGTATCCGATCACATAGCCTACGATCAGATAGAGCGACAGGTTCCTTACCGCGTACCTGCCGAGTTTCTTTTCCATTTTATCCAAAATACGGTTCATTCCATATCCACCTTCATGCGCATTGCAGCCCGCGTAGCAGAACCCGTCCGCAAGGCTACAAGTAGCATTTTATCACATTTTTCTTTCCCTTTGGGGATTTTTTGTGTTTTTTACGACTTTGTTTAGAAACCTTTTATTTGTAAACACGAAAAAAATCCTTTATAATCTCATACTGTATGAAAGAATAAGAATTCGACCTGTTTATGAAAGGCATCCGGCGCCTGTCCGGATGGTGGGAAGCATGAATCAGGACAACGGTTCCGTTTACCGGCTGGGGATCGATATCGGTTCCACGACCGTAAAGATCGCCCTGCTGGATCAGCATAACCATATATTGTTTTCCGATTATGAGAGGCATTTTGCCAACATTCAGGAAACCCTGCACAGCCTGCTTAAAAAGGCCGAGGATGCCGTGGGGTCTATCGATGTCCGTGTCATGATCACGGGTTCGGGCGGTCTGACGCTCGCCAACCACCTGCAGGTTTCCTTTGTACAGGAAGTGATCGCGGTCTCGACGGCACTCAAGCATGATCATGATGCCGTGGATGTTGCGATCGAACTTGGCGGCGAGGATGCCAAGATCATCTATTTTGAAAACGGCAATGTCGAGCAGCGCATGAACGGGATCTGCGCGGGCGGTACCGGATCGTTCATCGATCAGATGGCCTCCCTGCTGCAGACGGATGCTGCCGGCCTCAACGAATATGCACGTCACTACCACTCTCTCTATACGATAGCCGCCAGATGCGGCGTATTTGCCAAATCAGACATCCAGCCGCTCATCAACGAGGGCGCGACAAAGGAGGATCTTGCAGCCTCCATTTTTCAGGCTGTCGTAAACCAGACGATCTCGGATCTTGCCTGCGGCAAGCCTATTCGCGGTCATGTTGCTTTTCTGGGCGGACCGCTCCATTTCCTGACCGAACTGAAGGCCGCATTCATCCGCACGCTGAAGCTGGACGATGCGCATTTCGTCGATCCCGTGCAGTCGCATCTCTATGCCGCGATCGGCTCCGCGATGCACGCGGGG
>JAGCXZ010000339.1 GCA_017961065.1 Lachnospiraceae bacterium | reverse complement strand
CGGATCATTTCTTCCGGATCGCCGTAAAAGATCATGAGTCCAACCGGAAACTGCTGGATACTTTGCAAAAGATCCTGTAACTGTTCTGCCGCAAAACATTGCAGAAGAAAGGGTTGAAATGAACATAGAAAATTGGAATCCCGCAGAGATCGAGACGAGAAGTTTTGAGATCATCACAGAGGAACTGAACGAACAGGGGATCGTTCTGCCTGAAGACCTTGCGCCCATCATCAAGAGATGCATCCATACAACGGCAGATTTTGATTATGCCAAAACGCTTACTTTTTCCGAAGGATCGATCGAACGTTTCATGAAACTGCTGCAGGATCATGCCACGATCGTGACAGATACCAATATGTCTCTCTCCGGGATCAACAGGAGGGCCCTTACGGCTGCAGGCTGCAGCGCGGTCTGCTATATGGCGGATGAAGGGGTTGCAGCTGAAGCAAAGGAGCGGAACGTGACGAGGGCAAGTGTCAGCATGGAAAGAGCCATGAATCTTTCCGGCCCTGTGATCTTTGCGATCGGGAATGCGCCCACGGCTCTGATCACGCTGCGGGAATACTATGACAAAGGCCTGTATGAGCCGGCTTTTGTGATCGGCGTCCCGGTCGGCTTTGTGAATGTGGAAGCGGCCAAGGAATTGATCCTTAATACAGGGATCCCCCATATCATCAACAGGGGCAGAAAAGGCGGGAGCAATGTGGCGGCCGCCATCTGTAACGCGCTTTTATATCTGAATGAAAGGAATGCATGATGAGATCCGGATTCACAACGGGGAGCTGCAGCGCGGCAGCGGCCAAGGCGGCAGCATTCATGCTGCTTGGCGGCAACAGAACGGAACAGATCGGGATCAGGACACCTGCGGGACCTGTATATGAAGCACAGATCTGTGAAATAGTGATCGAAGAGAACAGCGTGACCTGCGGGGTGATCAAAGACGCGGGAGACGATCCTGACGTTACGGACAAGGCACTGATCCTTGCAGAGGTGACACGCGTTCCTGACGGTAAGCGTGCAGTCATGATCGAAGGAGGAGAAGGTGTCGGCGTTGTTACAAGACCCGGTCTTGATCAGCCGGTCGGGTGCAGCGCGATCAATTCCGTTCCCAGAAAGATGATCACGCAGGAAGTAACGGAAGTGATGGATATCTTTGATTGTCCGGACTCGCTTCGTGTTGTGATATCCGTACCGGACGGCGGTGAACTTGCAAAGAAAACGTTCAATCCGCGTCTCGGCATCACGGGCGGGATCTCGATCATCGGTACGACGGGGATCGTGGAACCGATGAGTACAAGATCGATCCTGGAAACGATCCGGCTGGAACTGAACCAGAAAAAGGAAGAGGGCAGGCAGATCGCTGTCGTATCTCCCGGAAACTACGGCCTTGATTTTATGAAAAAACAGTACGGATATGACCTGAACCGGGCCGTGAAATGCGCCAATTATATCGGGGATACCATAGACATCGTGCGTGAACTCGGATACGGGAAAATGCTCCTTGTCGGACATGTCGGGAAACTGATCAAGTTATCCGGCGGCATCATGAACACGCATTCCAAGGAAGCCGACTGCAGGATGGAACTGATGGCATCGGCAGCGTTTAGAGCGGGAGCCGACAGAGAGACGCTTAAGAAGATCTTAAACAGTGTTTCCACCGAAGAGGCATACGGATATCTTTTGGATGCAAAGATTGCGGAAAGCAGTTTCCGGGCGGTCATGGAACGGATCGGTTTTTATGTGAAAAAACGTGCGGGTGATACCCCGGAGATCGCATGCATCGTCTATTCCAATCAGTGGGGACTTCTTGGTAAAACGGAAAACGCGGATGCGATGATAGCGGAAGTTTTAGCGGAAGATAAGAAGGAGAAGGAGCATGATTGATTTTGTGGGAGCGGGTCCCGGAGCAACAGATCTGATCACCGTACGCGGGATGCGTCTGCTCTCTCAGGCAGACATTATCATCTATGCGGGGAGCCTGATCAATCCGGAACTGTTATCCTATGCAAAAGAAGATGCCAGGATCTATAACAGCGCGGAGATGACGCTGGAGCAGGTTTTAAGCGTCATGCGGGAAGCGGACCGCAATGGTGAGCATGTCGTCAGACTGCACACCGGTGACCAGAGTCTCTACGGTGCCATCCGGGAACAGATGGATGCTCTGAAAGAGAGCGGGATCGCGTTCAGGTCCTGTCCCGGCGTCAGTGCCTGCTTTGGCGCTGCGGCATCACTTGATCTGGAATTCACGCTTCCGGGTATTTCCCAGACGCTGATCATTACCAGAGCTGAAGGCAAGACAGGCGTTCCCGAGCGGGAAAAGATCGCGGATCTTGCATCTCATCACGCGACGATGGCAATCTACTTAAGTGCGGGACATCTTGAGATACTGCAGGAAGAACTGCTCAAAGGCGGATATGAGAGCAGCACGCCGGCGATCATTGCCTATAAAGCCATATGGCCAGAAGAAGCCAGCTATCCTTGTACGGTCGGCACGTTGTATGAGACGGGGAAACGGAACAATATCACAAAAACAGCGCTTGTGCTGATCGGGGACGTGCTCTTAACAAATGACTATGAAAGATCCAGACTCTACGATCCTTCTTTTTCGACCGGATTCCGTGAGGCAGAAACACCGCAGGATCAGCCTGAATCAAAAATAAGGAGAGGGTCATGAAAATAGCAGCCATCTGTTTTACAAAAGCGGGCGCATCGCTCATCAAAAGGTGGAACGACGCCGCAGAAAGCGCCGGCATAAGCTGTGCGGATGCATATATCAGCATGCAGGATGCAGGGGATATGCCGGGATTTACAAAAACAGAAGAACCGCTTGCGCTCTGGGCTGAGAACAGAGCATCGGAAGGATGCACGCCGGTATTTGTAAGCGCCCTCGGGATCGCCGTCAGAGCGAGATCGGGCCTTGTAAAAGATAAACTTACGGATGTTCCCGTGATCGTCATGGATGACGGCGGTAACTTCGTGATCCCGGTCCTGTCCGGCCATGCGGGAGGCGCGAATAAACTTGCGGTAACGATCGCAAAGCTGACCGGTGCCATTCCCGTCATCACGACGGCAACGGATGTGCACGGTGCTTTTTCCGTTGATGTGTTTGCGAAAGAAAACGGTCTTACGATCAGAAACCGCGAAGGGATCAAAAGGGTTTCGGCCAAGGCAGTCGAAGGGAAGAGCATCACGCTCTCTTTTAAGGATTATCCGCCCAAGGATCCGGTTGATGTGATCATCGCGGATGAGACGGACCGGGAATATTCCCTGCTCTTAAGCCCGAAGCCTTATACGGTCGGGATCGGATCAAAAAAAGGGGTTGCAAAAACCGATCTGGAAAATGCGGTCATCGAAGTGCTCACCGCGCATGACATAAAGATCGAACAGGTCTATGCGATCTGTACCGTTGACAGAAAAGAAGAGGAAAACGCCATCGTTTCGCTCAGCAGGAAATACGCGATCCCGCTGTTCGGGTTTGATGCGCCGCTCCTGCAAAAAGCAGAGGGTGATTTTGCATCCTCCCCTTTCGTGGAACAAACGGTCGGTGTGGACAATGTCTGTGAAAGGGCAGCGGTGCTCGGTGCCGGTGCCGGTGCGGAGCTTGTCGTTTCAAAAACTGCAAAAGACGGCATTACGGTTGCCGTTGCAACAAGAAAACTGTGACAGGAGAGCAAAGTGAGTCAGGAAAAAAAGATCCATGTGGTCAGGATCGGACCGGGCAACCGGGAGAATATGACGCTGCGTGCCCTGCAGGTGCTGCAGGATTGCGACGTGATCGTCGGTTACCGTACCTATACCGACCTGATCAAAGACCAATATCCCGATAAAGAGATCATTTCAAGCGATTTGATAAAGGAACGGGAACGCTGCCTGCAATGCGTGGAACTTGCAAGGAACGGGAAAAAGGTTGCCCTGATCTGCAGCGGAGATCCCGGGATTTACGGCATGGCAAGCCCGATGCTTGAGGTGGCCTCGGAAGAAGGCTTTACGGATGTGGAGATCGTGCCGGGTGTTACGGCGGCAAGCAGCGGAGCATCGCTTCTTGGCGCGCCGATCGGACATGATTTCTGCGTGATCAGTTTAAGCGATCTGCTGACGCCGTGGGAACTGATCGAAAAGAGATTGAAAAACGCTGCGGCGGGTGATTTTAACATCGTGCTTTATAACCCTGCAAGCCATAAGAGGCAGGACTATCTGAAACGTGCCTGCAAAGTCTTAACGGACACACTCCCGCAGGAGCGCATCTGCGGTCTCGTGCGCAATATCGGCAGGGAAAATGAGGAATGCAGGATCACAACACTTGGTCAACTTGCGGATGCGGACGCGGATATGTTTACGACCGTATGGATTGGGAATTCACAGACACGCGTTTACGATCAGAGAATGATCACACCGAGAGGATATGATAAATGAGAAAGATCGTGATCTTTTCCGGAACAACGGAAGGAAGAAAACTTTCATCGCTTCTAAGCGAAGCAAATATCGCGCATGATGTCTGCGTGGCTACGCAGTACGGGGCGGATGTCATGGAGGAGTCTGCATTTGCAAAGGTCCATACCGGGCCCATGGATGTGGACGAAATGAAGGCATTTCTGAAACGGAACGGATATACTTCTTCCGATCTGATCCTGGATGCCACCCATCCTTATGCCATGCAGGCTTCCGAAAACATCGCTGCTGCGGCAAAAAGCACAGACGTACCTTATATCCGGATCATCAGGGAACGCGCAAAAACAGAGGATGCGATCTGCTATGATTCGGCCGCATCCTGTGCACAAGCGCTGCGGAATGAGGACGGCAATATCCTGCTGACAACGGGCGTAAAGGAACTGCATGAATTCTGCACGCATATTCCCGAAGAAATGAAAGGCCGGATCTATGTAAGGATTCTGCCCTCGGAGGAGAGCATCAAAGCCTGCAGGGCCGAGGGGATCGATCCCGGCGCGATCATCGCGATGCAGGGCCCGGTTGCGAGTGAGATGAACCGTGCGGTCTTTGCACAGTACGGGATCAGACATCTGATCACCAAAGAAAGCGGTACGGCAGGCGGCTTTCCCGAGAAACTGCAGGCAGCGGAAGAAGAACATGTAAAGTGCCATATCATTTCGCGCCCGGGAGAGGAAGAGGGGATCAGCGTCTATGAAGCCTATGAGCAGATCACGGGAAAACGGATCCCAAAAGAGATCGTTCTGATCGGATGCGGATGCGGCGGCAAAGACCAGCTGACTGCGGAGGCTAAAAGCGCGATCGATCAGGCAGATGCGGTATTTGGCGCTTCGCGTCTGATCAAAACATTCGGCAGGGGACTGACCTTTCAGATGTATCGAGCGGAGGATATTCTGCCCATCCTGCAAACAAGGGAAGAGATCCGGAAAGCGGTCATCCTGTTTTCGGGCGACAGCGGATTCTACAGCGGCGCAAAAAACATGATCAGGAGTCTGCAGCAGGAGCAGGATATCATGCTCCGCGTTCTGCCCGGGATCTCAAGTGTGTCGGCATTATCCGCGCGCACCCTGGAGAGTTACGATGATGCAATTCTTTTCAGCCTGCACGGCAGAACCGATCCCAACGGTCTGCAGGAACTAATGCATAAACTGCGGCATAACCGCAAGACATTTGTGTTGCTTTCGGGTGATGCGGATGTGAATGCGATCGGAAAAGCGCTGCTTGAAAATCGCATCCCCTGCAGGATCTTCCTTGGACGGGATCTTTCTTATGAAACGGAAACGCTTTTTGAAGTGACGCCTGAAGAGGCGGCAGGATACAACGACGGCGGTGTGCTCACCGCGCTTCTCATCAATGACGAACCGGAACGGAAACGCATCACACCTGTTTTGAAGGATGAGGAACTGATCCGCGGCAACGTTCCGATGACAAAGGAAAGTATCCGGCATGAGAGCATTCTGGAACTTGATCTCAGGGAAGGCGATGTGCTTTATGATGTCGGTGGCGGAACGGGTTCCGTTGCGATCGAAGCGGCTTTGCTGAGTCCGACGCTGCGTATTTATTCCTTTGAACAGAACGAAGAAGCGTTTGAATTGATCCGTGCCAATGCGGAGAAGTTTAAAACCGCCAATGTGACGCCGGTCAGGGGATGTGCACCGGAAGCTTTTTCAGGGATCGAAAATCCGGATTGCGTGTTCATCGGCGGCAGTGGCGGGAAACTGCGTGAGATCCTGCAAGCCGTTACGGTGAAGAAAAGGAATGTACGTTATGTCCTGAATGCTGTTACGATGGAGACGATCGATGAGACGGGAAGACTCCTTACGGAGTTTGGTGCTACGGATATCCGGATCAGACAGGTGGCTGTAAATGATGTTGTAAGCCGCGGCGCCTATCATATGCTGCAGGCGCAGAACCCCGTCATGATCTTTTCGTTCGTGCTGTGATCCGTATCGTTGCGATCAAAACAGGAATCTGATAAGAGGTTATATGTCATGGAATCAGAAAGCAGAAAGATAATATCCCTGCCTCGCATCATGATCGCCGCGGGAAGCAGCGGGAGCGGTAAGACGCTCATCACCTGCGCGCTTTTGCAGTTGCTTCACGAACGCTTTCGTGATCTTTATGCCTATAAGTGCGGACCGGATTATATCGATCCCATGTTCCACAAAAAGGTACTCGGCGTGGAGAGTGAGAACCTGGATTCGTTCTTTTGCGAGCAGGAGGATTTATGCAGGATCCTTTGCAGGAACGGAAAGGGCCATGCCGTGATCGAAGGCGTCATGGGGATCTATGACGGAATCAGCCCGGCAGGGACAGAGGCTTCCTGCTATGAGGTCGCAAAGCTTACCGGAACGCCGGTTGTGCTGGTCATGGATGCGTCCGGGACAGGACGTACCGTGATCTCACAGATCAAAGGGATCCTGGCGGATGATGAAGACGGCTGCATACGCGGCCTCATCCTGAACAGGATATCGCCCGGTTTTTATGAGCGTATCAAAGGGGTTCTGGAGCGGGAACTGCAAGCGGCAGGTTTTTCCCGGGTGCAGATTCTCGGCGGGATCCCATTTGTAAAGGATATCGCTTTTGAGAGCAGGCATCTCGGCCTTCTGCTGCCGGATGAGATCGAGGACCTTAAGGGCAGGATCGAACGGTTTTCCGGGGTGCTTTGCGAGCGGATCGATACAGAAACAGTGCTTGGTATCATGGAAAGTGCGAAGGAGCTGATGCCTGAAAACGGGCAGGAAGAGGATGCCTGCATGACGGCAAAGGACAGAATGCTCTCGCAGGGAAAACCTGCATACGAACATACTTTACGGGACAACGGACCTGTCCTTGCCGTTGCGTATGATGAGGCTTTCTGTTTTTACTATCGGGAGAACCTGGATCTTCTGCAAAGAGCAGGCCTTACGATCCGTTATTTTTCCCCACTGCATGATCCGCATATCCCGGAGGATGCAGCAGGGCTGCTGCTTGGCGGCGGCTATCCGGAACTGCATCTGGATGCGCTTTCCAATAATCATTCCATGCTTTCCTCCATAAGACAGGCGCTGGATGAACATATGCCTTCGATCGCCGAATGCGGCGGGTTTATGTATCTGCACCGGTCGGTCGCGGACCGGGACGGGAAGGGCTATGCACTTGTCGGGGCTGTTCCCGGAACCTGTACCTATACGGGGCATGCGGTCAGGTTCGGGTATCTTTCTCTGCAGGCAGATCATGGGAAGGCTTTTGATTTTGACCTTTCCGGTATGAGAGGCCATGAGTTCCATTACTATGACAGCACCTGCAACGGTGATCTCTGCAAAGCCGT
>JAGCXZ010000338.1 GCA_017961065.1 Lachnospiraceae bacterium | reverse complement strand
GGGCGCGCTCACAACGCTGCTGTTCACAAACCTGATCTCGGTTGTGTATCTTCCGAGGAAACACAACCTCCCGATCACGATATTTATACGCATGGAAGATAGTATCCGTATGGTTGTGATCATTGCCGCGGCATTTACGGGCTGCTTTATCATCATGAGACAGCTGATCAGAAACCTGAACATCACGAAAGCGCTGAAGATGGGAGAAGACTGATATGGCATATATGATCGAAACAAAAAATCTGCATAAAAGTTTTCCCCTCGGCAGCGGAGAAGAACTGGAAGTATTAAAGGGGATCGACTTAAAGATCGAAAAAGGCAGGCTTACCATATTGAAAGGACGCTCCGGTTCCGGCAAAACAACACTGCTGAACATCCTTAGCGTTCTGGACACGCCGACGGAGGGTGAGCTGATCATTGACGGCGAGAATATGAACGAAGCGAATGATTCGCGCAAGGAAAAGATACGCCGCTACGATATGGGATTTGTTTTTCAGGCAGTCGCGCTCCTGCCGATCCTTTCCGCCTACGAAAATGTACAGTTCGGACTGCGGCTTGCGGGCTATGAGGGTGACCAGGATCAGCGCATCAAAGAAGTGCTGCGTATCGTGGGATTACAGAAGAGAATGAATCATATGCCGGGGCAGCTCTCCGGCGGTGAACAGCAGAGAGTGGCTATAGCAAGGGCAGTGGGACATAAACCGAAGATCATCTTTGCGGATGAACCGACGGGCGCATTGGATACGGATTCCGGGATCGCGGTCATGAAGCTGTTCCGGGAACTCGTGGAAAAGGAAGGGATCACGATCCTTATGACAACGCACGATCCGAACCTGATGCCGCTGGGCGATGTGGTTTATGAAATGGAAGACGGAGAGATCAGAAATGCCGGAAGAAAAGAAGAATGATGCCGTAGTCTGTGACGGACTGGTCAAGATCTTTAAAACGGAAGATGTGGAAGTCATGGCCCTGCAGGGACTGGATCTTCGGATCGGCAAAGGCGAACTGGTTGCGATCATCGGGAAGAGCGGCAGCGGCAAAAGCACGCTGCTCAACATGATCGGCGGCCTGGACAGGCCGACGGCGGGCCGGATCTATGTCGACGGACAGGATCTCTTTGCCATGAACGAAGCGCAGCTCGTTTCGTATCGCAGGAGTACAGTCGGCTTCGTATGGCAGAACAGCGCGCAGAATCTGTTCCCGTACCTGACGGCATTGCAGAACGTGGAAGCGCCGCTTTACTTTACCGGAACAAGCGAGAAGGCAAGAAAGGAAAAGGCTATGGAACTGCTGGAGCTGACCGGGATCAGTCACCGGGCCTCTTCCTATCCCGGACAGCTCTCGGGCGGTGAACAGCAAAGAGTTGCGATCGCGGTCTCCCTTGCACTGGATCCCAAGATCCTTCTGGCGGATGAACCTACCGGTTCCGTGGATTCCAAAACCTCCGATATGATTCAGGATCTGTTCCGGAAACTGAACACGGAGCTGGGACTTACGATCATTATCGTTACACATGATATCAGCCTGGCCAATAAGGTGTCACGCGTGATCATGGTCTCCGACGGTAAGATCAGCACGGAAAAGATCATGAAGGAATCTTATATGAAAAAACTGGACGAGCTGTCCACGGAGAACCTCAAGGAGATGGATTCCCACGAGGAGTATTCCGTTCTGGACAAGGCGCGCCGGGTACAGTTGAGCGAGGACGCTTTAAAGGAGGCGGGGATCGATTCTCATATGGTCAAAGTCGAGGTCAAAGACGGCAAGATCATCATTTCGAAATAATCCATCTAAAGATTTGGAAACAAACGTCCGAAATATAGAATACAAAACAACATCTGAGGATGAGCTATGAGAGTCGAGCTGCAAAATATCAATCAGAATGTTGACATGGAAAAAACCGCATACAGAGTCCCGGATCAGGATAATGACGCAAGGATCGCGGAGTTGGTTTCGGGATATTCATTAGACATTATGGGCAGTGTTACGGATAACCTGACATATGAGGATGAAGGCTTGAAGTCCGTTCAGGACGTCATGCTGGAAGCCGGTCAGCTGGACGTGACGCAACAGCGAAATTACATGGCCGTAATGTCTAATTCTATGTCAGCAGAAGATTTCGCAAAATTACAGGAAGAGGGATACCATCCCGGTGACGTGGCGGTTGAGGATCTTGTGACCAATCTGGATAAGATCAAGGCGGCCATGGCGGAATCCGGCACGGTCATCGAAGGCTACAACGATGACATGAGCACGGAGGACATGGTAAAGATCACCGGCAGCAGGGCTGAGGCGGCAGAGATCGCATCGGCACTTCGCGAAAAGGACCTTCCCGTAACGGAAGAAAATCTGAAAAACATGTCAGAAGCACTGCAGGAAGCGGAGCATGTGGAAGCCCTGACGGACAACATGCTGAAGTTTGTGCTTAAAAATCACATAGAGCCGACAGTGGAAAATCTCTACAAGGCCGAGTATTCCGTAGGAGAAGGAAATGAACGCAGATCCGCCGGATACTTTAAGGATACGGCAGGCGGATATTACGCGCAGAAGGCCGGAGAGATCAACTGGGATCAGATCTCGGATCACGTGGAACGTATTGTTGAGGAAGCCGGATTAAAGGGCGAATCACATATCGAGGAAGATGCAAGATGGACGATCGAGGCAGGTATACCGCTCACCGCGCAGAACTTAAGGGAACTGCATGATTTAAAGCAGATGATTTTCCCGAAGGAGAGAGCGGAGCTCCTGAACACCCTCACGGATGCGCTGACGGTCGGCAAAAAACCCCAGCAGGCAAATCTTGCGGTTGATAAGCAGACACCGCAGATCACCTATAAAAGGATCCTGGAAGAAACCAGGCTGCAGATGAGCATAGATGCCAACCGTGCTTTGATGCGAAAAGGCCTGATCATAGATACAAAGGAACTGGAACGGGCCGTTGACCAGCTCAGGGAAGCCGAAAAGGAACTGTTCGGACAGGCACTGGATGTGATCAACGAGGTTGCAGCCCAGCCTGCGGAATCCATACAGACGGCGGCCTTTGATACTTCCACATTTACGCTCCGCGATCTGCACGAGATCGGGCAGCCGCTGCAGAAGACCTACGAGCAGGCCATGAAGACCTATGAGGCGGTATGGACGGCGCCGAGAGCGGATCTGGGAGATTCCATTCAGAAAGCGTTCCGGAACGTGGATGATATCCTGACGGATCTGGATTATGAGATCAATGAAGTGAACCGCAAGAGCGTCCGGATCCTCGGATATACGGAGACGCCTGTAACACCGGAGAACTTCGAACGGGTGCAGGAAGCGACCAAGGCAGTTCTGGATGTGATCGAGCAGATGACACCGGAGCGGACGCTCCAAATGATCCGGGACGGTTTCAATCCGCTGACAGAAAACATTTACGAATTGTCCGCATATCTGAAGCAGAAGCCGGAAGATGAAAAGGCGGAACGATACAGCGAATATATCTGGAAACTCGATAAGAGCGATAAAGTCACGGAAGCGGAAAAGGATGCATATATCGGCATCTACCGCCTGTTAAGACAGATCGAGAAGAACGACGGCCGTCCGATCGGCGACGTGCTGAGCAGTGATGAGGAACTGACGCTGCAGAATCTTTTAAGCGCCGTACGCAGCCGCAAAGCATCCGGCATGGATATTTCGGTAGACAACGCGTTTGGCATGCTGGAAAACTTAAAAGACAGCGGTACTTCCATCAGCGCACAGATCACGGAAGCATTTGAAAAGATCCTGCAGACCGCACAGGATGCGGAAGCGGATATGGAATATGCCAAAGAGCTGAAGCAGGAAAGTAACGCGGCAGCGCAGGTTTCCGACAGCGTGATACAGTCGCTGCTCGACGCGCAGCTCCCGGTTACCACGGACAATCTGCTCGCTGCGGACAGGCTCATGCATGCTAGAGGCGACCTTTTTAAGAATCTGCTGAAACTGACGGATGATGCAAAAGATGAGCAGAAAGAAAAACTGCGGGAGACGCTGAGCGGTTTTGCGGATCATCTGGACGACGAAGATTCGGCAAAGCAGGCGGTTTCGGATCTGACAGACGCGGCATTTACAACCCTGCAGGAAGAAACGTTTTCGCAGACGGATGCTGTCCGGATCAAGGAACTGCGGCTCATGCATAAGCAGCTGAGTGTGGCAAGAGCACTTGCAAACAGTGAAAACTACGAATTCCCGATGGAGATCGGCGGCGAGCTGGCAGGTGTCAGCTTAAAGATCATCAGGGGAAGCGAAGACGCAAAGGCAACAGTAAGGTTTGACAGTCTCCTTTACGGGAACATATCGGCAAGCTTTTCCGTACAGGACGGAGCAGTCTCGGGACTGGTCGCCGGAGATTCAGACGACGGGATTCAGGCACTGCTTGACAGACGGGAAGGATTTGCAAGACTGGCCGGACTTGATATCAGCAAGGTAACGTATCTGGCAACGGATCATATAAAAGAAGAAACCGGACAAACGGATCATGAGCAGAATGCAAGTGTCCGTCAGCTGTACGGAATCGTAAAAGCATTTTTGAAGAGCCTATAAAACACGGAGGACCCAACATGAAGATCAATTCAAACATCCAGGCTATGATCACCAATAATGTTCTGAGCAGGAACGAACATGCGCTTTCCGCATCGTCCGAGAAGCTCAGCAGCGGTTACCGCATCAACAGTGCGAAGGACAACCCGGCGGGTATGGCGATCACCAACCGCATGAACTCACAGATCAGGAGCTTAGGCAAAGCCACCCAGAATTCCAAGAACGCCAAGAGCGTAATCGCAACGGCAGAAGGTGCGCTGTCCGAGATCCAGAATATGATCCAGAGAATGAACGAGCTGGCAGTCAAGGCCTCCAACGGAACGAATACGACGGCTGACCGAGCTGCGATCCAGAAAGAAGTGGATGCGCTGAAGAAAGAGATCGAGCGTGTGGCAGGTGAGACGGAATACAATACGCAGAGTCTTCTGAACGGAGAACAGGGCTTAAGAGGTTATTCCAGCGTCAAGGAAGTGAATGTGACTTTATACAACGATCTGTTTCCGGCAGGCGGCGATCCGCAGCATATCAAGATCTCGGATGACGGCGGGAAGATCAAGATCGAAGGATTTACCGGACTGGATTACGACTATACGGTAGAGGATGATGTGATCACCGTGAAAACAAAAACAGGCGGCGAGCTGAAGCTCAGTTACGACACGACCGCAGCCCTTCCGATCGAGGCGGACTTAAACCTTCTCGGTACCGGCGGAATGCATATTCAGGTCGGCAGCGCGGAAGGACAGGAGATCCAGATCATCATTCCGGCCATCTCCCTGGAGAACATGGGCATCACCACACTGGATATGTCCACGGAAGAATCCGCACAGAAGGCAATGGATCAGCTCAAGGGTGCTCTGGCATTCGTATCCGCTGTCCGTTCCCAGCTTGGCGCCTATGAAAACCGTCTGGAATCAACGATCTCGAATCTGGATGTTTCATCCGAGAATCTGACAGGCTCCTACTCCACGATCAAGGATGTGGACATGGCGGAAGAGATGGTGGAATACACCAAGCTTCAGGTTCTGGTGCAGGCAGGACCATCCATGCTGACACAGGCCAACGAGCAGCCGCAGCAGGCACTTCAGCTTCTGCAGTAAACCTTAACACGGAAGCTTTCACAATAGACAGGAGAACACAAAATGAAGTCAGATCTGATACAGGAATATACCAGAAGGATCTCGCAGGCAAACCGTTCACAGATCATCGTGATCGTCTATGAACTGGCAGACTGCTATATAGGCGAAGCCCTGGAATCCTATGAAGCAGGAGACGAGGAGGCCTTTACGCAGCATTGTCATGAGGCGATGCAGTGTGTGATGCATCTGCTGAACGTGGTCGACACATCCTATGAACTGGCAGATCCTTTGATCAGTCTTTACATCTACCTGAATAAGGAGATCAGCATGTCATGCGCACGGTTCGACAGGGAACGTCTGATCAGGGCGCAGGGACAGCTGAACGAACTCGGCGCTGCATTTTTGGAGGTATCCAAAGCGGATGCGTCCAAGCCCATCATGGTAAACTCGCAAACCGTTTACGCGGGACTGACCTATGGAAAAGGTCATTTGAACGAGAATCTGTCCGACCAGGGGCCACGGCGCGGCTTTCAGGCGTAAAGCATAATCCGGATCGACGGAATGGAATTGGTGATTATCATTCGTGATAATCACCAATTTTCATTTTATGTCAAATTCACATAAAGAAAGCATTTTATGCGGTTTTCACAAATCGTCTCTCAGATCGGTTTTTTCTATGGACAGACGAGTCAAAAACGTTTACAATACGATTACCAATCAAAGACACATAGTGTAAACGGAAGCATTTCCTGTGCATTTGCACAAAGATCAGCAAACGAAATGAATATCTATATATTGACCGGCATTTTATCAATGGCGGCGGTCTGGGACCTGTTTTACGCAAAAGTGCCTAACGTCCTGATCGCGGCCGGCTATATGACAGCGCTCTACCATGTGATCGTGCAGGGCGGATCGAACCTGCCGGACTG
>JAGCXZ010000337.1 GCA_017961065.1 Lachnospiraceae bacterium | reverse complement strand
TGGATGGGAAGTATCATTTCAAAGGCCCTGAACGGATCGATGTTTACGGTCCTGGATATGGGTTCCGAAAACGAGCCCGTGATCACGAGCGAAGTGAGGGACAAGGCAGAAACACTCAAGGCCGTTATTGATACCTACTACTATGAAGATGTCGATCCTGCGGCACTTCAGGACGGCATCTACAAAGGCCTGATGGCAGGAACCGGTGATCTGTATTCCACCTATTACACCAAGGATGAATACAAGGAAATGATGGAGAGTTCCGAGGGCGTATACTTCGGGATCGGTGCTTATCTGCAGCAGGACACGACCACCATGCAGATCAAGGTTGTACGTCCCATTCCGGGTTCTCCGGCAGAAAGAGCGGGGCTCCTCACCGACGATATCATTGTCGAGGTCAACGGAGAGGATATCAGCGAACAGGATATCAACGTGGTTGTGAGCAAGATCCGCGGAGAGGCCGGAACCAAGGTGAAGATCGGCATCATGCGCGAAGGCGAAGACGGTATGCTGACCTTTGACATCACGCGTGACCGGGTGGAATCCGTGACCGTGGAGTATGAAATGATGGAGGATAAGATCGGATATATCTACCTGAGTGAATTTGACGATGTGTCGACCGGGCAGTTCATTGATGCCATGGAAGACTTAAAGTCGCAGGGGATGGATTCGCTGATCCTTGATATGCGCGACAATCCCGGCGGTAACGTGGATGTGGCGGTTGATATCGCAGACTATCTGCTCCCCGAAGGTCTGGTCGTATATATGGAGGATAAGAACGGGCATCGCGACGAGTACCGTTCGGATGCCTCTCACCACTGGGACAAGCCGATCATGGTCCTTGTCGATGAAAACAGCGCGAGTGCTGCTGAGATCCTGTGCGGTGCGCTGCGCGATTTTGACAGAGCCACGCTGGTCGGAACGCGGACTTTCGGCAAGGGGATCGTACAGCAGATCCTGCCTTTGGGAGACGGAAGCGGCGTCAAAGTCACGATCGCCAGGTATTACACCCCAAACGGCACCTGCATTCACGGCGAAGGGTTCCAGCCGGATGTGGAGGTTGCGTTTGACAGGGATCTCTATATGAAGGACGGAACGGATACACAGCTTCAAAAGGCGATCGAGCTGCTGAAGCGGAAATAAGAGGATTCACGGAATGATCGATGTGGGTGATAAAGACGTTACAGTACGGACCGCCACGGCTTCCGCGCGCGTGCTGGTAAACCGGGAGACGTTTGAGCTGATCAGGACAGGCGGGATCAAAAAGGGCGATGTGCTCGGCGTTGCGAAGACTGCCGGGATCATGGGCGTCAAGAAGACACCGGATCTGATCCCGATGTGTCATCCGATCACGATAGACGGGGCCGATGTGGTGCTGCAGCTGAATGAGAAGGATCTGTCGGTTGAGATTGAAGCAACGGTCCGATCTACCGGCAGGACCGGCGTTGAAATGGAAGCGATCTGTGCCTGTTCCACAGCCGCAATGACTGTTTACGATATGTGCAAATCGGTGCAGAACGACATGGTGATCACGGATATCGTTTTGCAGAAAAAAGACGGCGGCGTACATGGCAGTTATGTGAGGACACCCTGACCGTTTTTGCATGCATTTGGCAGGTGAATTGCTGATGATACTGAGAGATTACAAAGAAGAAGACGGAGCGATCATTGCCGGATGGCTGCGATCCGAGGAAGAATTATACAGGTGGTCTGCCGACAGATTTAACAAATATCCGCTTTCGGGAAATGATATCAATGAAAACTACGCGCGACAGATTGAGACGGGACGATTTTTTCCGCTCACTGCAGTGGATGAAAACGGAGATGCTGTCGGCCATTTTATCATAAGATATCCGAGAGATGACGATGACAACTCCGTTCGATTCGGCTTTATTATTGTGAATCCTTTACGCAGAGGGAAAGGATACGGAAAAGAAATGCTCCTCCTTGGGATAGCTTATGTAAGGGAGCGTTTTTTGGCTTCGAGGATCGATCTGGGCGTGTTCGATCAAAACGAAGCCGCAAAACATTGTTATGAAGCGGTTGGCTTTCGGGAGTATGAGAGGTGCGAATGCAGCCTGCCGCCGGGTACCTGGATCCGGATCGGCATGGAACTTTTCATAAAATGATTTCCGGAAACGATCGCTTTTGGTATGACTGCGTAAATGGAGAAAAGACGGACAAAGATTACCATAGTGCAATCTGGATCCCGGTGAAGAAGAAAGACTGATACAACTGAATATATTGTTCGGAAGAGAAGGATCGGGTGACCGGTTCTTCTTTTTTGCAGCACGCAGTGCGGAATGTCTTGACAATCGAATCATCCTATATATAATGGTGGTTATATAACGCAGATTATAAAAGGAGAACGTTATGCCACCGAAAGTGAAAATCACAAAGGAAATGGTTGCGGATGCCTCGTTTGAGCTGATAAGGCGCACAGGGCATGAGAACCTGAATGCCAGGACGATTTCGGAACATCTGGGATGCTCGACTCAGCCGGTGCTGTACAGCTTCAAGACGGTGGATGAGATCCGGGAAGCTGCTTATGAGATAGCGGATCAGTATCATACAGAGTTCATACTGCCAAAAGATACGGATGAAAATCCGATGCTGGCTCTTGGCCTTAATTATGTGCGGTTCGGTCAGGAAGAAAAGAACCTGTTCCGCTTTTTGTTCCAGACAGATCAGTTTGGCGGAAAAGATGTTGCGGTTCTTATGGCTGATCCCGGACTCTCGGAGATCATGGGGATCATGGCAGCAGGCCTTAAGGTGGATATAGAGCGGGCAAAAGAGATGTTCCTGACCTTCTTCTGCGTGGCTCACGGTTTGGCCAGTCTGCTTGCCAATAATTCCATGGAATATGACGAGGCGCAGTGCAGGAAAATGCTGGAGAATGTCTTCTTTGGAATGATCGCTGCCCGGAAAGGGAAATAGTATGCGAAAACTGTATGAAAAGAAAGAAATAATGTTTGCGGTTCTTTGGATTGTGGCTTACTGCGTCATTTTAGGCACGATCAGAGGAAACTTCGGGGATGAAAGTATCTATATGCTTATAGCGCTGCTTGTTTTTGCGACTGGAATTATTGCATTTGTAAAAGCAAATCATCTGGAAGAAAAATACGGACTTGCCGGTTGGCCGAAGGATATGATCAGGTATCTGTTCTTCATACCGATGTGGATCCTTGCTACGGGAAACATCTGGGATGGATTCGCTCTTTCATATCATGGTGCAGCATTGGTGATCGCGACACTTTCCATGATCCTTGTGGGCTTTGTGGAAGAAATGATCTTTCGGGGATTTCTTTTCAGGGCGATGCTTTCAAAGGATCAGGCAACAGTTGCAGTCATTGTTTCAGCCTTGACATTCGGTTTAGGTCATATCGTTAATCTCTTTACCGGGCAGGCGAACTTTGAGACAGTCATGCAGATCATTTTTGCCATCAGCTGGGGTTTTATTCTGACGATGGTTTACTACAAGAGCGGGAGCATTATCCCGTGTATCATAGCGCACTCCATGATCGATGCCTTGTCACTGTTTGGAGCAGATCATGAGATGGCTGATTGGATCTATATTGGCGTTACGATAGTTATAGCGATAGGTTACTGTACCTATCTTGGCAAGATAAAAAATGAACAAATGTAAGCTATAGCGGAAGGGGACTGGAAAAGGGAAGGGGTTATTATGATCGAAAATAAACGGATAAAGATTTATCCTGCGAGTCGGGAGCAGATGGAAAAAATAATTGCCTTGGAAACGGATGAGGAATTGAGGAAGGCATACGGTGAGATGCTGGAAGGCTGTCTGGCACATCCGGATCAGTGGGACTGGAATGCCATGTGGATGATTGAGAAAAAGGATGGAACGCATATCGGGGATCTTTGCTTTAAGGGCATAGAATCCGGTCGTAATCCGGAGATCGGATACGGTATTCAGGAAGAATATCGGGGCCAGGGTTTTGCCACGGAAGCAGTGGGGCTGGCGCTTGAATGGGCGTTTGGGCATCCGGCGATAAAAGCAGTTGAAGCGGAAGCGGATCCGGATAATGCGGCATCGCAGAGGGTGCTTATGAAGTGCGGGTTCCGGCCAAATGGAGAAATTGGTGAGGAAGGCCCAAGATACATAGTTTATGGAGGAAATGAGATGAATACAGACAAATACACGATACGATTAGAAAAAAAAGAGGATTACAGGGCTGTTGAGAACCTTGTAAGAGAATCCTTCTGGAATGTTTACCGTCCGGGATGCAGCGAGCACTATGTGCTTCATGTGCTAAGGAATGATCCGGCTTTCGTGAAGGAACTTGATTTTGTCATGGAGCAGGACGGCAGGCTGATCGGGCAGAACATGTTCATGAAAACGATCATCGAGGCGGATGACGGAAGAACGATCCCGGTCTTAACGATGGGTCCGATCGGCATTATACCGGAGCTGAAGCGCAAGGGCTATGGCAAGGCTTTGCTGGATCACTCTTTGGAAAAAGCTGCGCAAATGGGCTTCGGGGCTGTTCTTTTTGAGGGTAACATTAATTTTTATGGCAAGAGCGGTTTTGCTTATGCAAGTAAATTCGGCATCCGGTATCATGACCTGCCGGAAGATGCGGATTCCTCCTTCTTTCTCTGTAAGGAACTGATCCCGGGATATCTGGATGATGTGACCGGGGTGTATCAGACTCCGCAGGGGTACTATGTGAAGGATAAGGATGTGGATGAGTTGGACAAAGCGTTTCCTCCCAAAGAAAAGCAAAAGCTCCCCGGACAGATCTTTGGATAAACGAGGGAGGAAGGTGCTCTTGGTGGAATTTCACAGAACAGATGCACGGAAACTGTGCAAAGTGCCGAAATGGACAGGATTTCATTCTTCAAGGGGGAAAAAAGGACAGTTTTTGCAACTAAATATATAAAGCCCCAAGACAAAAAGCAGAAAGAGGAGAAGAAGGATAATGAAAAGAATACCCCTGATGAAAACCCTGACAGCGTTTTTACTGACATTCGTCATGACTGTGACATCGGTGATCCCGCAGCTTACGTTCCATGCGTATGCAGCTGAGGAGATTGCTTCCGAAGAAGCTGAAGCCACGTTCTCAGAGGAACGCATGACGGCTCCCGAAGAGGAAGCAGAAGAACCATATGCGGCTGCGGAGGAATCCATGGAAAATGACGGATCAGATCCCGCAGAAGAACCGGAGGCAGCCGGCGAAGAGATGGAGGATCAGGATATCGAAGGTTCCTTTGAGGATGTGGAGGCAGAGGAGAGGGATCCTGCAGATTCCTTTGATGATGAACCGGAAGAGTACGCAGAAGAACCGGACAGACTGACAGACAGTGCTCCTGTCTCTTTGCTGGGAGGAAGAGCGGCAGCTGAACGGGAAGGACCTGTCGGTTGAGATAGAAGCAACGGTCCGATCTACCGGCAGGACCGGCGTTGAAATGGAGGCGATCTTTGCCTGTTCCACAGCCGCCATGACTGTTTACGATATGTGCAAATCGGTACAGAACGATATGGTGATCACAGATATCGTTCTGCAGAAAAAAGACGGCGGCGTACACGGTTCCTATGTGAGGACACCGTAACCGTACAGCCGCAGATGAACAAAATGCGGCAACATATGTTTTGATTGTGGCAACACAGGTACAGAACTGTTGCGCATTACCGTTTTTTCTGTTAGGTTTGTTCTGCAAAGACCTGAAAGGAGAACGGCAATGATCAGTTGTAAGAACGTTTATAAGCAGTTTAACGACAGGCCGGTTTTATCGGGGATAGATCTTGACATACCGGCCGGTTCCGTATACGGACTCCTGGGCCCATCCGGCGCAGGCAAGACGACCCTGATCAGGATCATCACGGGACAGCTTGATTTTGACGAAGGATCCGTACGCGTGATGGACCGGGATGTGAAGAGTCTTACCGGAGAAGACCGGAAACAATTCGGGATCATGATGGACCGGTTCGGCATCTATGAGCGGCTGTCCTGCGAGGACAACCTGAAGATCTTTGCTGATATTTACGGCATCCCGCACCGCAGGATCGCAGAAACGCTGGAACTGGTGGGCCTTGAGGATGCGATGAAGAAGCCGGCAGCCAATCTGTCCAAAGGGATGCGCGCGCGGTTATGTCTGGCGAGGGTATTCATGCATTCGCCATCGATCCTGTTTCTGGATGAACCGACAAGCGGTCTGGATCCGCAGACCATGAAACAGATCCACAGGATCATACGGGATAAGAAAAAAAGCGGGTGCACGATCTTTTTGACCACGCATAACATGGAAGAGGCCTATGCGCTGTGCGACACGGTCGCGCTGTTAAATGAGGGCGTGATCGTGGACAGCGGAAGCCCGCAGGAGATCTGCAGGAAGTACAATCATCAGAAAAGAATAAGCATGCATCTGTCCTCCGGTGAAGATCTGGAGATGGAACATGGAAGCGCCTCTGCGGAGCGGATCTGCGAACTGCTCAGAACCGGCAGGGTCGAAACGATCCATTCTTCGGAACCGACGCTCGAGACGGTATTTCTCGAACTGACGGGAAGAAAGTTAGAGGAGGACGCCTGAATGCGAAATGTTATCATCATATTCAAGAAACAACTGAAAGATACGCTGAAGAATAAAACAGTACTGATCCAGTTTCTGCTCTTTCCGGTCATGACGCTCATCATGGAGAATACGATCCGGATCGACGGGATGCCGGAACTCTTTTTTACAAAAATGTTCGCCTTCATGTATATCGGGATGGCGCCGCTGACGGCTACCGCTGCGATCATTTCGGAGGAAAAGGAAAAGAACACCCTGCGGGTCCTGACCATGGCCAATGTGAGACCCCGGCAGTATCTGCTCGGCATCGGCGCCTATGTATGGTTCATATGCATGACCGGCGCGGGTCTCATGGCCACCGGATTTCACGGCATGGAGATTGCCGTATTCCTGACGGTCATGGGGATCGGATTTACGCTCTCGATCCTTGCGGGCGCCTGTATCGGTATCTATGCGAAGAACCAGATGGTCGCGAACTCCGTTTTCATACCGGTCATGATGGTCCTATCCTTTGCGCCGATGGTCGCACTGTTTAACGAAAGGATTGGGAAGGCGGCGCGATATCTTTATACGCAGCAGTTAAGGACTGTTCTGGATCGGATGTCCTTTGCGGGCATGAAGACGGAAGGGATCTGCATTCTGAGTGCGAACGCGTTGATCGTGACGCTGCTCTTCTTTACTCTGTTCAAAAGAAAAGGATTGGAATAGATGAAGATTGAAATCGATATCGATGAAAAATACAACGATACAACGGTTGTCATTCAGGCCGGCAGGCTGACGCAGGACGTTGAAAAACTGGTCACTCTCATGCGGATGGTCAATATGCAGATCGCCGTGAAGCAGAATGATGAAACGTATCTGCTGGATACGGGGAAGATCATGTATTTTGAATCGGTGGACCGCAGAACGTTTGTATATACCGAAAAAGAGACGTATGAGACCGATCTGAAACTCTACGAGGTGGAAAAAGACCTGCTCGAGCATGATTTTCTCAGGATCAGCAAGCAGGTGATCGTCAATATCCGCATGATCAAAAGCCTGCGTTCGGAGATCAACCGGAAGATCAGGGTAACTCTTAAGAACGGCGAGCAGATCATAGTCTCGCGCATGTATTCCGATGAACTGAGAAGAAAGCTGGGATTAAAATGATGGAAGAAAAGAAAACCATATTCAATTACATCGGTCAGGCATTTGCGACATTCGGGATCATCGTGACGCTGTTCATAGCATTCAGTCTGATCATCGGAGAGAGCAGCGGGGAGTACTCCACCCTGTTCGTACTCGGAAAAGAGGGGCTTACGATCGCAACGCTGCTACAGCTGTTGATCCTTTCGGTACTGCTCACGGTCTCGCAGACGGCATTCCTGACGGATGTATGGATCCGGAGCATGTCCGCCTCGCTCAGGAACATTCTGTTCTTTACTTCCGTCATGGCGGCCGTGATCGTCATGGTGATCGTTTGCAGATGGTTCCCTCTGGATGACTGGAAAGCGTGGGCCGGCTTTATCGTTTCCTTCGCGCTGTGCACGGTGATCGGCGTTTTGGTCTCCAGAATGCGGGAGCGCGCCGAAAACGCAAGGATGCAGGAGGCGCTTGAAAAGTATAACCGGAGCTGAGACAGGCTGTTATTTGGAATAGAACGTATATGTATGCTTGCCGTTCATTTTCGACGCATACATTGCCTTGTCGGTTTTTTCGAAGAGATGTGACGTGTCCGTCACATCTTTTCCGTTTACGATACCGGCACTGATGGAGACAGGCGGCAGCCCGTCAGAAGTGTTTCCCAGTTCGGAATTGATCTGGTCCATTTTGGA
Organism: Lachnospiraceae bacterium; assembly: GCA_017961065.1. GTDB lineage: Bacteria > Bacillota > Clostridia > Lachnospirales > Lachnospiraceae > UBA2868. The sequence continues at coordinate 9,800 of JAGCXZ010000337.1, read as the reverse complement.
CTCGATCATTTTGCGTTTCATGTTGCTTGAATGCACCATAAATACGACGAATTCATCACCACCGATGCGGCAGATGCAGTCATCGTCACGGAAGACGTTTTGCAGGGTATTCACCAGCTTGATCAAAATCTTATCCCCGGTCTCATGACCGTAGGTATCATTGATATTCTTGAAATTATCCACATCCAAAAGCATCATGTGACTTGTCTTCAGATCGATACTGGACAGGAGATAGTCGTAACCCACGCGGTTGTAAGCACCCGTCAGTTCATCATGGGACACTTTGAAGTTCAGATGTTCCAGGCTGGATTTGTTTTTCTGGTACATCTTGTTGTAAGCACTGGCCAGATATCTGAACTCATCAGAGCCGCGTTCGGGAATGGGGTTGTCGGCTTTGATCTGTTCCACGGCATTTAAGACCGGATTGATCGCAAGCCGGGTTGTCAGCCATATCAGAAAGAAGACCAGCAGAGCCTGAACTATGACTGCAGAGCGAGCCATCCGTATCTGGCCATTCAGGGTTATCAGTTCGGTTTCTTCGTTGATCGCTGCAAGTTTATCAATTTCGTCCAGGCATTCCTGCATATCTTTTCTGATCTTGTCCTTCTGTCCGTAGTAGGTATCATTGAGAACAAGCTCGGTAGCGCGTCTGATCTTATCGGCAGGAGCAAGTGCGGCATCTGCGCTGCTTAAGACGACACCCTTAAGGACATCCGGATAATCGGTATATCCCTTCGCGTCGATCACAAGACGCATGGCATAGTATTCCTGCTCCATGAGCTTTACGGAATTGCTCATGGCGCTCTGCAGCTGCGCACGCGCCGCGTCTGTTTTGTCGCTCACATCCATTATTGCGATCGCTTCTTCGCGTCTTTTGGATTCGAAAGCTTCGGAAAAGTATTGTTCCAGAAAGACAGGATCTCCGTTTATCGTAAACCGCTGCACCTGCTCGGTCAGGTAGTCGGATGCGTTCATGAGTTCATGAGCGGCTTTCTGCAGTTCCGAGTTCTGTCTGGCAGAAGCGGTAATACGAAGAAAAGTACTTGTAAGGCGCAGTGTGGCATAAACCACAGTGCCGGAGAAAAAGAGAATTATGATCACCAGCCAGAGGTGGACTCTGCGGTGAGATATTCCTTTCCTCGGAAAATGAAGCATGACAAACCTCCGATGGATTATTACTATTTATTTCGTATTATATCATAAAAAAATGAAGAGGGAGGGTTGACTGAATTTAGGTAATATGTTACATTATAAACGAACATGTAACATATTACCTTTTATTTTGCATTGAAATGAGGTGCCTATGAACTATGATGAAGCAATGAACATGAGCAAAGTCACGTTCGGACAGATGCCGCCGCAGGCCTTTCTTCTGGGACTGCTGAGCGCGTTTGACAACAGATACCAGGCTGCCGCAGACCGGTTTTTCAGGGAGATCACCTGGAAGCAGTTTTTTGCGATCATCTGCATCAATCTCTGCAAGGAGCCCCCGACGCTGAATGACCTTTCGGAGGTGATGGGAAGCTCGCATCAGAACGTGAAGCAGATCCTGCTCAAACTCGAGGGCAAAGGGTTTGTGTCCATGAAGACGGATGAGAAGGATAAGAGGAAGCAGAGGTTCATCGTAACAGACAAGTGCAGGGCGTTTCTGGAAGAGAACGATAACCGGAGCAGGAACAGCGCACAGATCATAGAACAGATCTATGAAGGCGTGGACGGGAACAGCCTGAAGATTACGATCGAAACGATCATGAAAATGGAAAGGAATCTGGACAGAATATGAAAACACTGATCATTTACACATCACAGACAGGATTTACAAAAAAGTATGCGCAGTGGCTTGCGGAAAGGATGCAGGGGGATGTTCTGGATCTTAAGGCCGCGAAAAAGAAAGGGGCATCGTTTTATGACGCTTACGAAGCGATCGTCTATGCCGGCTGGGTCATGGCCGGGAAGGTGGTCAAAGCGGACTGGTTTTTCGGGAAGGCGCCGGACTGGAAGGAAAAGCGTCTTGCCATCATGGCGGTCGGCGGAAGCCCGAATGACAATCCCGATGTGGAGACTGCCATGAAGACCCTGCTGACAGAGGAGCAGCGGCGCTATATGAAGGCATTTTACTGCCAGGGCGGCTTCGATCACGATAAAATGAAATGGCCGTCCAAAGTGGCCATGAAAATGTTCACGAGCGCGCTGCGGAAGAAAAAAGATGAGAAGTCCAGGCAGGTGGCAGAGTTTATCTCTCAGTCGTACGACATTTCGGATGTAAAGTTCATCGAGCCGGTTGCGTCGTACCTTCTGGGAGGATCATAAGGAGAAAAAGACCACAGGGCAGTTTCTGAACGGCCCCCTGAAGGCAGTAAGCTTTCGGGGGGCTTTTGAAAAGAGACTAATGATGGTACACTGTTATGGAGGTTCTTACATAAAGGATTCGTGAAGTACGTCGGGGTGGTGCTCACCGGAAGAAGGGTGACACTCCTTTGATGCTGAATAAAGGGAGTTCCTGCATTTATGGAGTTTAAATTACATTCTGAATATCAACCTACGGGCGACCAGCCGCAGGCAATAAAAGAACTTGTAGAGGGTTTCAAAGCGGGCAACCAGTTTGAGACCCTGCTTGGCGTGACCGGTTCCGGCAAGACGTTTACGATGGCTAACGTGATAGCCGCTCTGAACAAGCCGACGCTGATCATCTCCCATAACAAGACGCTGGCAGGCCAGCTCTACGGCGAGATGAAGGAATACTTTCCCGAAAATGCCGTGGAATTCTTTGTTTCGTACTACGACTATTACCAACCGGAAGCTTATGTGCCTTCCACGGATACCTATATCGAAAAGGATTCCTCCGTTAACGATGAGATCGACAAACTGCGTCTGTCTGCGACCGCGTCGCTTTCAGAGCGTCGGGATGTGATCGTCGTGGCTTCGGTTTCCTGCATTTACGGTCTGGGCAGCCCCCAGGATTATCTGGACATGATCGTCTCCCTGCGTCCGGGCATGACAAAGGACAGGGACGAAGTGATCCGCGAGCTGATCGATATCAATTATGAGCGCAATCAGATGGACTTCGGGCGGGGTAAATTCCGTGTGCTGGGGGATGTGATCGAACTGTTTCCCGCCTGGGATTCGGACCGGGCAGTCAGGATCGAATTCTTCGGGGATGAGATCGACAGGATCACGGAGATCGATGCGCTGACGGGCGAGAACAAGGCGCTCCTAAGCCATTTCGCGGTCTTTCCCGCCTCGCACTATGTGATCCAGCCCGAGAAGATCAATCACGCTTGCGAAACGATCGAAGCAGAGCTTCTGGAGCGGATCAAATATTTCAAAGGCGAGGACAAGCTGCTGGAAGCCCAGCGCATTTCCGAGCGGACATATTTTGACATCGAGATGCTTAAGGAGACCGGATTCTGTTCCGGCATAGAGAACTACTCAAGGCATCTGTACGGCCTGGAACCCGGCGCGACACCGTATACGCTCATGAACTATTTTCCCGATGATTATCTGATCATCGTGGATGAATCGCATATGACGATCCCGCAGATCAGAGGGATGTATAACGGTGACCGTGCCAGGAAGACAACACTGGTCGATTATGGCTTCAGACTGCCCTCTGCCAAGGACAACCGACCCTTGAATTTTGCGGAATTTGAAGGTAAAATAGACCAGATGATGTTTGTGTCCGCAACCCCTGCGGAATACGAGGAAGAACACGAACTTCTGCGTGTCGAACAGATCATCCGCCCGACAGGTTTGCTGGATCCTGAAGTGACCGTAAAACCTACGGAGGGACAGATCGATGATCTGATCAGCGAGATCCGCAAAGAGACCGGAAAGCACAACAAGGTGCTGGTTACAACCCTGACCAAGAAGATGGCGGAAGACCTGACTGCTTACATGCGCGAGGTCGGCATCCGTGTCAAATATCTGCATTCCGACGTGGACACATTGGAGAGAGCCGAGATCATCAGGGACATGCGACTGGATGTGTTTGATGTTCTGGTCGGCATCAACCTGCTGCGGGAAGGCCTTGATATCCCGGAAATCTCGCTTGTGGCTATTCTGGATGCGGACAAGGAAGGATTCTTACGATCCGAAACGTCGCTTGTGCAGACGATCGGACGTGCTGCGAGGAATTCGGACGGGCATGTGATCATGTATGCGGACACCATGACCGACAGCATGAGAAATGCGATCTCCGAGACCAACAGACGCCGCACGATCCAGCAGAAATACAACGAAGAGCACGGGATCACGCCGACAACGATACGAAAGGCCGTCAGGGATCTGATCAGTATTTCCAAAGAGATCGCCAAAGAAGAGATGCGATTCGAGAAGGATCCGGAGTCCATGGACCGCAAGGAACTGGAGAAACTGATCGCGCAGGTGAAGAAAAAGATGCAGCAGGCTGCCGCGGAACTGGATTTCGAGACGGCGGCCGAACTCAGGGACAAGATGTTATCGCTGCGTAAGCAGCTGGAGGATATGAAGTGAGTAAGATCTCCATCGTTGTACCGACCTATAACGAGAAAGAGAACGTAGGGAATCTGGTCAACCAGATTGATTACGCGTTGCGCGGGATCCCCTACGAGGTGGTCTTTGTGGATGATTCCACGGACGAGACACCGGAGATGATCCGCGAGGTCATGCAGGAGAACGCCAATGTCCGTCTGGAGCATCGCACGGACGAAAAGGGACTGGCTACGGCGGTCCTGAAAGGTTTCTCTCTTGCGGAGGGTGATTATATCGCAGTCATGGATGCGGATCTGCAGCATCCGCCTGCGATCCTGAAATCCATGTATGCCGTGCTGGAGAGCGGAGTTGATTTCTGTGTTCCGAGCAGATTCATTCCCGGAGGCTCCGACGGCGGGCTGGGACCGTACAGGAAACTGGTATCGGGCGTGGCCAGATACATCGGCAAGATCCTGTTGCCCTGTTTGAGAAAGATCACCGACCCGACCAGCGGTCTGTTTATGTTCCGGCGCGAAGTGATCGCCGGCGCGGACATGCGCCCGATCGGCTGGAAGATTCTGGTAGAAGTGCTTGCGACCGGGACATACAGCAAAGTGGTGGAGATCCCGTATAAGTTCCAGGCGCGTCCCGCGGGAGAATCCAAACTCTCCTCCAAGGTCACGATGGAATATCTGATGCAGATCAAGGATCTGATGAAACGCGGCAAGAAACAGAAGGATATGAAAGTAATACGCTGGTCTTACGAAAAGATGAAGGCCGCGGAGAAACAGTATGGTATTTAGTTCGATCGTTTTTTTGTGCATATTTATGCCGGTCATGATCATCGGCTATTATGTGCTTCCTAAGAAATGCAGGAACATCTTCCTGCTCTTGGGGAGCCTGTTTTTCTATGCATGGGGAGAACCGGTATACATCTTCCTGATGCTTTCGTCGGTGATCGGGAATTACGCGTTCGGTATGCTTCTTTATGCGGCTTCCCGCAGGGAGGAAAAGCACGGACTTTCATCCGCCGTCACCGGAGAGACGGGAAAATCCGCGCTGCGCAGGCTGATGCTGATCCTTGCCGTAACCTTCAACATCGGCATTCTTGTCTATTTCAAGTATTTCAATCTTTTAGTCACAACAATAAACGATCTGTTCCGGGCCGATCTTACGCTTCCTGAGATCGCTCTGCCGATCGGTATCTCGTTTTACACGTTTCAGGGTCTGTCCTACGTTATTGATGTATACCGTTCCGAGGGAAGACTGCAGGAGAACGGCGAAAGGGAGAGCCTGGTTCAGAAGAACTTCATCAATCTGGCCCTCTATATCTCCATGTTCCCGCAGCTGATCGCCGGCCCCATTGTCCGCTATTCGGACATCAGGGATTCGCTCAGAGAGAGAACGACGACCACGGAGGACTTTAGTAAAGGTGTGGAACGCTTCATTGTCGGACTGGCCAAAAAGGTCCTTCTGGCCAATACGATCGGCGAAGCGGCAGATAAGATCTTTGCGGGAGAGATCGGATATATGGGTACGGGTGTCGCCTGGGTAGGCGCGCTCTGCTATACCCTGCAGATCTTCTATGATTTTTCCGGGTATTCCGATATGGCGATCGGACTGGGAAGGATCTTCGGATTCCGGTTCATGGAAAACTTCAACTACCCCTACATCTCACGTTCGATCACGGAATTCTGGCGCAGGTGGCACATCTCGCTTTCCACGTGGTTTAGGGATTATCTCTACATCCCGCTTGGTGGCAACCGGAAAGGCAATGTGTATCTGCACCTTCTGATCGTCTTTCTGGCAACGGGCTTCTGGCACGGGGCCGCATGGGGATATCTGGTCTGGGGTCTGTGGCACGGGCTGTTCATGCTGCTCGAGCGGATCGGACGCAAAAAGGAAATCGAACTTAAAGTACCGGCTGTCGTGAAATGGCTGTACACGATGCTGGTTGTGATATTCGGATGGGTGCTGTTCAAACTCGAGGAGCTGCCCGATGCGATCGCATATATCGGCAGGATGCTGCACATCGGTGTCGGGTCGTACACGGACTTCGGTGTCCGCTACTATCTGGACAACCGTACGCTCTTCTTCCTGATCGTTGCGATCCTGGCTGCCGTTCCGTGGGCACAGGTACTGCCGAGACGGCTGGCCTGCAGAGTGTCGCAGGTTTCCCTGGCATCTTCCGCAAGCGTCACCTGTACGGTGAAACGCATCCTGCTCCTGGCCCTGCTGGTATGCAGCATGCTCTTCATTGTGAACAGTAACTACAACCCGTTTATATACTTCCGGTTCTGATCAAGCGATGCACATCCGGAATTATCCGGAAGCGACGCGAGCTTGCTCGCAGGAGCGCCGGGGTAATTTCGGATGTATAGCGCGCAAGCGCGCGATGAGTAACACGAAGTGTTACGAATCAGCATCGCGTAAAGCGAATTGACTCGCAGTAGTACGCGCACGCGCGCGATGAGTAACGCGAAGCGTTACGAATCAGCATCGCTTAAAGATGCAGTTTGTAATATTAGGTCATATTATGAAAAACAAAATCAGCAACATCGTATTTATCGTTCTGTTCATGGCGATCCTCCTGATCCCCGTGATCTTCATAAATACGAAGGAAAACCAAATATCCGCGATCGACAACAAGCTGCTGACCGAGTGGCCTGAATTCAAGTGGGATTTTTCTTCCAGAGAGGAGATCGAAAACTATCTGGGTGACAGGATCGGCTTCCGTGAGCAGGCGATCGAGTCTTACATCGAACTCAACGACAAGCTCTTCCATGTGATGGAGCATCCGCTGTTCATGTACGGCGAGGAAGGCCATATCTACTTTAAGGACCCTTCCTATATCGAAGGGTATCAGCGCCTGAACACGGACGGAGCGTATCTTGACTCCATGGTTGATTTTCTTGAGAGGACGCAGGCATATCTGGACTCCAAGGACATCCGGTTCCTGTACTATCTGTGCCCCGATAAAAAGACGATCTATCCGGAATACTTCCCGAAGAGCATTCATGTCAGGACCGATAATGAGAGCGTGGTCGAGCATCTGGAGAACACGTTATCCGGCGCGGATGTGAATTATATCATACCGACGGACGAGCTGACCGAAGCCAAACAGGACAAGGTCGTTTACAACAAAAAATACGATGCCACGCACTGGAATGAGTATGGCGCGTTCATCGGGCATCAGCTGATCGATGAGAAGATCCAGGAGTGGTTTGATGACGTCCCGCCCCTTAGGGAGGATGATTTTGACTTGTCCTTCGTCACGATGGAGACGCTGGATGTGGCTGAGTTCCCGATCGATGAGGAGGTGCCGCTCTATACGCTCAAAAACGACTGCGGCGAGGACTCCTCGGGATATCTCGAGCCGTACTTAAAATGCACAACGACCAACTTCTATACGCACGTTAAGAATCCGTCCTGCGAAAATGACCGGATCCTGCTGGTATTTACGGACAGTTATTTTGCCAACTATGTCAGATTCTATTCCAACCGGTTCCGTGAGGTTTACTTCATTCACAGGCAGAACTACGACTATCTGCAGTATATGGTCAACCTGACGTTCCCGGACATGGTGATCTTCGAGACGGCGGAGCGGTCGATCATGGGCGAGATGGTTTCCACAGCGAACTTTACGGACTACTACTATGAGCCGCCGTATCCGGAGAGCGATGACCTGAAGACGACAGAGGATGTCTCATGCCTTATCACATCGACGGTCGGTGTCAGAAGAGACGGGACAACGCTCTACCTGAATCCGGACATGGGAGAGAACATCATTTCCCTGAGCGGACGCATCAAAAAGACCGATCCGGATAAGACTTACAACATCTACGCGCATGTGGCCGAAGCCTATCTGGAGGCGGATTACTGCGCATTGCATCGTGTCGCGGAATTTGACAATCTGGATGAGTTCTCGTTCAGCGTTCAGCGCCGTTATATGGCGCAGGGGCCGATCGAGCTGATCGCGGTCGACAAGGACACGGGCGAGCACTACCTGCTGGAAACATATGAGGTCATATATGGGCAATGAGAAGAAATATATCCGCATCCGCGGTGCGAATGAGCATAACTTAAAGAATATAACGATAGACATTCCCCGGGATCAGCTGGTTGTCCTGACCGGACTCAGCGGATCGGGAAAGTCAAGTCTGGCCTTTGATACGATCTACGCGGAAGGGCAGAGGCGCTACATGGAATCCCTGTCCTCGTATGCCAGACAGTTCCTCGGGCAGATGGAAAAACCCGAGGTGGAAAGTATCGAAGGACTACCCCCGGCCATCTCAATCGACCAGAAGTCGACAAACAGGAACCCGCGTTCTACCGTGGGCACCGTGACGGAGATCTATGACTATCTCCGTCTCCTCTATGCGCGTATCGGAACACCGCACTGCCCGAACTGCGGCAAGGAGATCAGCAAGCAGACGGTGGACCAGATCGTGGATACGATCCTGCATCTTGAGGAGGGAACGAAGATCCAGCTGCTGGCACCTGTGGTGCGCGGCAAAAAGGGACGGCATGAAAAGGTTCTGGAACGGGCCAAGAAGAGCGGTTACGTCCGCGTCCGCGTGGACGGCAGCCTCTATGAACTGTCGGAAGAGATCGTTCTGGACAAGAACCTCAAACACAATATAGAGATCATCGTGGACAGGCTTGTGGTTAAGGACGGGATCCGGAAGCGTCTGACCGATTCGCTTGAAACGGTCATCGAACTGACGGACGGCCTGGTCTATGTCGATGTCATCGACGGGGAGCAGCTGACATTCTCCCAGAGTTTTTCGTGCCCGGACTGCGGGATCAGCATTGACGAGATCGAACCCAGAAGCTTTTCCTTCAACAATCCGTTCGGCGCGTGCCCGGTATGCGCCGGACTCGGCTATAAAATGGAATTTGATATGGAACTGATCGTGCCGGATCCGTCCTTAAGCATTATGGACGGTGCGATCGTCGTGCCCGGCTGGCAGTCCTGCAACGATACCTCCAGTTTTACCTATGCGGTGCTTTCCGCTTTGACAAAGGCGTATCATTTCGATCTCAACACGCCGTTTGAGGATTATCCGCCGGAGATCTACAACATCCTGACCTACGGAACGGACGGACGCGAGGTCAAGGTCCGCTACAAGGGAATGCGCGGCGAAGGCGTTTATGACATCGCCTTTGAGGGGATCTTAAAGAACGTGGAACGCCGCTACCGTGAGACGGCCTCAGAGACTTCCAAGGCCGAGTATGAGACTTATATGCGCATCACGCCCTGTAACGAATGCGGCGGCATGCGTCTGAAAAAAGGCGCGCTTGCGGTAACGGTCGGCGATAAGAACATTTACGAACTGACGACCATGTCC
>JAGCXZ010000336.1 GCA_017961065.1 Lachnospiraceae bacterium | reverse complement strand
TGAGGCAAGGATCCGCCAGATCATCGCAAACCTTCTGTCCAACGCCGTGAAATTCACGGAACGCGGCATGATCGATTTTGTCGTGGATTATGAGAATATCAGTAACGCGGAGGGGAACCTGAGGATCTCCGTTTCGGATACGGGCGCCGGGATCAAGAAGAACGATCTCAAAAAGCTCTTTGACGGCTTCCTGAAGATGGATGAGCAGAAGCGTCATTTCGTTGCGGGAACCGGGCTCGGGCTCAACATCACCAAGAGCCTTCTGGATATGATGGAAGGTGAGATCAGCGTCAAGAGTGAATACGGCATGGGTTCCATGTTCCGCGTCGTGATCCCGCAGCAGCGTGTGGATGAGCAGATCATCGCCGATGCCGGGCAGATCTCGGATAAGTGGGAGCGTGATTTTACCGCACCGCGCGCAAAGGTTCTGATCGTGGACGACAGCCGGATCAATCTGAAGGTAACGGAAGCCCTGCTGGCGCCGACCCTTGTGCAGATGGATCTTGTGACGAGCGGATCGGAGTGTCTGGACAGGGTCTGCAAGACAAAGTACGACATTATTTTCCTGGATCACAGGATGCCTTATATGGATGGCGTGGAAACGCTTGAACGTATGCGGAACATGTCGCATAAGTCTTCCGATGCGCCGGTGATCGCGCTGACGGCCAATGTCATGGAGGAGGCGGCGCAGTATTACGTGGACATCGGCTTAGACGGCTTTCTGGCAAAGCCCGCGACCGAGGAACGCATCGATACGCTGCTGAAGAAATTCCTGCCGCCGGATCTGATCGAGGGCGTCTAGAAACGCATAAGAGAGGCTGTGCTTTTAGAGGCGCGGTCCATAAAAATAAAGAGGAGCAAAAAGATGAGACATTTGATGAGTCCGCTGGATCTTTCGGTGGAAGAACTCGACAAACTGCTGGATCTTGCCGGGGACATTGAGAAGAACCCGGAAAAGTACGCACACAAGTGCGACGGCAAGATTCTGGCAACCTGCTTTTATGAGCCGAGCACGAGAACGAGACTGAGTTTTGAATCGGCCATGATGCATCTTGGCGGAAAGGTACTCGGATTCGCGACGGCGGATTCGTCTTCGGCGGCCAAGGGCGAGAGCGTATCGGATACGATCCGCATGATCTCCTGTTATGCGGACATCTGCGCGATGCGTCATCCCAAGGAAGGCGCGCCGATGGTAGCTTCGACAAAAGCCCGGATCCCGGTGATCAACGCAGGCGACGGCGGACACCAGCATCCGACGCAGACCTTAACCGACCTGCTGACGATCCGGTCGCTGAAAGGACGGCTTGACCACTTAACGATCGGTCTTTGCGGTGACCTGAAATTCGGCCGTACGGTTCATTCGTTGATCAACGCGCTGATCCGTTACCCCGGGATCTCCTTTATTTTCATATCTCCGGAGGAACTCAGGATCCCCGATTACATCCGGGAGGACGTGCTGGATGCGAACGGGATCCCCTACAAGGAAGTGATCCGCTTAGAGGAAGTCATGCCGCGGCTGGATCTGCTCTACATGACGAGAGTACAGCGCGAGCGTTTCTTCAACGAGGAAGATTACGTCCGTCTGAAAGATTTCTATATCCTCAACAAAGAAAAGATGGCCTACGCCAGGGAAGACATGCTGATCCTGCATCCGCTGCCGAGAGTGAACGAGATCTCCGTTGAGGTCGATGACGATCCGAGAGCGGTTTATTTTGAACAGGTGCAGTACGGTGTCTATGTCAGGATGGCTCTGATCCTGACGCTGCTGGGACTGGCCGGGCAGGAGGAAAAATAATGCTGAATGTAGGTAAAATCGAAGAGGGCTTTGTGCTGGATCATATCCATGCCGGAAAGAGCCTGTCCATCTATCATGACTTAAAACTCGACCAGCTTGACTGCACCGTCGCGATCATCAAGAACGCGCGCAGCAACAAGATGGGCAAGAAGGACATCCTGAAGGTCGAATGCGACATCAATATGCTGGATCTGGATATCCTGGGATTCATCGATCATAACATCACGGTCAATGTGATCAAGGACGGTGAGATCGTGGAGAAGAAGGAACTGAGCCTGCCGACAGAGATCCGCAACATCATCAAGTGCAAGAATCCGCGGTGCATCACTTCCATCGAGCAGGAACTCACGCACATCTTCGTGCTGACGGATCCGGAGAAGGAGATCTACCGCTGCAAGTACTGCGAGGAGCAGTATGCTTCGCATCATCTGTAGAATGTAAGGAGAGAGAACATGGCATTTACGGAGAGAAAACGCTGGGGCTTTTTCGGACTGCCCTTTACATTTACAAAATATACGGTGGAAGAGGAGAAGCTGATCATCAACCGCGGTTTTTTCAAGACGACCGAGGATGACTGCTATATGTATAAGATCCTGGATGTGAAGCTGGAGCGGACGCTTTTTGAGCGGATGTTCGGAACCGGCACCGTGATCTGCTATACGGGCGATGTCACGGACAAGGTGATCAAACTGATCCATGTGAAGCATTCCACGGAGATCAAGGATTTCATCTTTGAGAAGTCAGAGGAGATGCGCCGCAAGAGACGTACGCTCAATACCTTAAGCCTGACGCAGGGGATTGATGACATCGACGAAGCCGACCTGTGATATAAACCGGCGCAAACTACTGCGCGGCAACGGGGCTGAAGCGCTCAACACTGTTGCTGCCGAATGTCGGAACGCGGTAACAGGTGTCTTCTTCGCCAAAGAGCGTAAAATACGTATATCCTGAAGTCATATTGATGTCGGTGTAGTTGCCCTCGGCGATCACCTGATCGCCCGACCCGTCGGCATTCATTCTCATCAGAGCGGCATCATCGGTGCCGTTTTTCTGATAGAAGATCACATCATTTTGCACATTGAACGCATCCACCCTGCAGTCGGTCAGCTTGGTCACATAGTCCTTGTTGACCTCGTAGCGGTAGAGCTTGTAATCATCACTGACATTCATGTAATAGATATAACCGTTGTCATAGACGAGATTGAATACCTTCATGTCCGAGATGACGATATCCGAATCCTCCGTTGCCGGATGGAAGCAGCTCAAGTAGAAGTTTTCATCCATGTTGGGATAGAAGATGTTGCCGTCGATCACGCAGGCCGGATTGATATCGGAATCCACGACCAGATGCCTGTCTTTGCCGCGGATGGAAACCTTGTAGAGGGTGAGGCCGCTTGCGGTATCGTAGTGTTCATAAAAGAGATTCGAACCGCAGAGCGCCAGTACCTTGGCGGGGGTACGGTCCAGACAGTCGGGCGCCTGTCTCGTGTTCTTCTTCATGCGGTAGATGCCCATGGTGCGAACCAGAGAACCGAACGCACCGTTGACTTTATTTGCTTCCTGGTAGAAGTAGATGTAATCGCCGGCGGCATTGATATAAGAGACAGGCGCCTGCAGGATGCATTGCACATCGGAGCCGTCTGCCTTCATGGAGTAGAGATAGCCGTTGTCGGCGGCGTTGCTGAAATAGATCATACCGTCATTCTCACAGAACAGGCCGCCGTTCTGCAGGTTGCCGGATGTATTGCCGATGGTATAGGGATCGTTATCCGGTATCGCGCCCAGAATATGCTGAAGCGTAAAGGCTGCGACCAGAATGACGAGAACGCAGATAAAAATGATGGCGATACGTTTCTGCATGGCAATCCCTCCTTTTCAAGTTTATTATATCAGATTTGGCGTAAAAGTGATATGATATTACGTGTAGCTTTATCTGAAAATCATGATCATGGAGCATGCGGAATGGACCTGAAAGAATGCAGACAAAAACTGGATGTGATCGACGGGGAACTGGTGCGTCTTTTTGAGGAACGCATGGCGATCAGTGAGCAGGTCGCATCCTATAAGGCGCAACATGACCTGCCGGTACTGGATGCAAAGCGCGAAGAGGAAAAGCTTGCATCGGTACGGAGTCTTACAAAGGATGCGCGTAACAGGGAGGCTGTGGAAGAACTCTTCCAAAAGATCATGGAACTCAGCCGCAGCAGACAGGAGCAGATGTTATGAGAACGGAAGAACTGATCTTATACAGGCATTTCAAGCACGGAGAGATCATCCGGAACATGACCGACCTCGCACTGGACCCGAAGAGCGAACGCGACCGCGGCCTTTATTTTGAAGTGCTGCACGGTCTGATCGAGCTGGCGGGCAGTCACGGCTATGAGGGCAATCTCTGGCACACCTATCTGACCTACCTTCTGGCCAACAACGAGAACGCCTATTCCGTTGCCTGCGAGATCAGAGGGAAAGTCGAGGGCAGCATCAACAGGATCGCTTTGCATGATTTTGCCATCTTCAAGGAACTGTTCGATTACGATATCGTCGCGCTCGATGCGCCGTTTGCGGAGAACGGGATGGCACTGATCTCGAATTATGTAAACGAAAATACCGAGAACCGTCTGTTCAACAAAAGGATCCGCGACAGGATCTGCACATTGAGCGTACAGCTGAAGAATACAGCCACTGTAGAGGAATTCTCCGATTGCGTGACCCAGTTCTACAAGGAGTACGGCGTCGGGAAGTTCGGTTTACATAAAGCATTCCGTGTGGAACATCTGACCAGAGAAGAAACAAAGATCGTTGACGGAAACAACGCGGATCCGAGCGAGGTTTACATAAGACCAATCACGAATATCCCGCACGTTTATCTGGACGATCTGATCGGATATGAGTCGGCCAAGAAGCAGCTGATCGAGAATACGGAAGCCTTCATCGCCGGCAGGAAGGCCAACAACTGCCTGCTGTTTGGGGATGCGGGTACGGGAAAATCAAGTTCCATCAAGGGTATCCTGAACGTGTATTACGACAAGGGCCTTCGGATCATCGAGATGTATAAGCATCAGTTCCGCGATCTGAATGATGTGATCGCGCAGATCAAGAACCGGAATTACAAGTTCATCATCTACATGGATGATCTTTCATTTGAGGATTTTGAGATCGAATACAAGTATCTTAAGGCCGTGATCGAGGGCGGCCTGGAGCGTAAGCCGGACAATGTGCTGATCTATGCGACCAGCAACAGGCGGCATCTGATCCGCGAGAAGTTTTCCGACAAGGCGGACCGGGACGACGAGCTGCATACGAACGATACCGTACAGGAGAAACTCTCGCTCGCGTCCAGATTCGGGGTGACCATTTTCTTCCGCTCACCCGACAAGAAAGAGTTTGAACATATCGTTACGGAACTGGCGAAGCGTAACGGCGTTTCAATGCCGGAAGAAGAACTGCTTTATAAGGCCAACCAGTGGGAACTCTACCACGGCGGGCTGTCTGGCAGGACGGCGGCACAGTTTATCGATTATCTGTGCGGCGTGACGCAAGCTGCCGACTAATATCATCAACTGCAATCTGTCGTTTGTAAGATAAGGGAGAAGGAAAATCATGGCAGTCAAAATCTTTGCGGCGATCGATGTGGGATCCTATGAACTGGCAATGAAGATCTTTCAGTTTTCCGCCAAGGGCGGCATGAAGGAGATCGACCATATCCGCCATCGGATCGAACTGGGAACGGACACCTACAATACGGGAAAGATCAGTCATGAACGCGTGGAGGAACTCTGCGCGGTGCTCGGTGAGTTCGCGCAGATCATGCAGTCCTATCATGTGGATGCGTACAGAGCCTATGCCACGAGTGCGGTGCGGGAGACCGTGAACGCGCCGATCCTGCTCGAACAGATCAAACTCAGGACAGGTTTAAAAGTCGAAGTCTTAAGCAATTCCGAGCAGCGCTTCATGCACTACAAGGCCGTAGCCTCCAGAGGCGAACAGTTCTCCCGGTTTATCGGTGAGGGCGCTGCCGTTGTGGATATCGGCGGCGGCAGTATCCAGATCTCGCTCTTTGACAAGGATTCCCTTGTGACGACGCAGAACATCCGGCTCGGCATCCTGCGCATGCGCGAGATGCTCATGGATTTAAAGCCCAGGACCAATCACTACGAGCAGCTGCTCGAGGAACTGGCCGATAACCAGCTGAGTGTGTTCAAACGCCTGTATCTGAAGGATAAGAAGATCGCAAGCATCATCATCGTGGATGATTATATCTCGCATATCATGCAGAAACTCGGCAAAGGGCAGCAGGTCATCAGCGCGGACCAGTTCCATGCGTTTGTGGATGAGATGCAGAAAATGGGCGCCGAAAAGTGCGCCGCATCTTTAGGCATTGCGCAGGAGAGCGCATCGCTCCTTCTTCCCTCGGCCGTTCTGGTCAGAAGGATCCTCAAAGCCACCAAAGCCGTGACGATCTGGGCGCCGGGTGTATCGCTTGCGGACGGGATCGCCTATGAGTACGGGGAGACGGAAAAATACATCCGCAACCGCCATGACTTTGAAAACGATATCGTAGCCTGTGCCGAGAATATGAGCAAACGTTATCAGGACGATAAAGAACGGAACAGGCTTCTGGAAGAGATCGCAGTGCAGCTTTTTGACCATACGAAGAAAATGCACGGTATGGGAAAACGTGAGAGACTGCTGCTTCGCATCGCAGCACTGTTAAACGACTGCGGCAGGTATGTTTCCCTGGAGGCCGCAGCGGAATGCGGCTACTCGATCATCATGGCGACGGAGATGATC
>JAGCXZ010000335.1 GCA_017961065.1 Lachnospiraceae bacterium | reverse complement strand
GATATAGAATGCTTCTTCCGGATCCGCGGCATCCCGCGCTTCGCTTTCCCCATCCGCCGGCTCTGCCGCATCCTCTTCTTTTCCGGTGGTCGATTCTTTTGTATCTTCCCGGATCTGTATCACCGGCTGCGGTTTATTTTCCTGTATCTGTGCGGTTTCCCCGTTCGTTTCGTCACCGCATCCTGCGATCAGCGCGCAGACGCACAGGGTGATCACCATCCCTGTCAGTTTACGCATAGTCATCCGTCACCCTCATTCCTGCCGTCTTATATCCGCAAGTTACCCGGTTTTGCGCAAAAAGAGGCGCCCCTTGGGCACCTCGTAACAGACAATATCACTATCAACGCAACTCACTCATTTCCATGACGAGATCATCATGAAAATCATCGCTTGCTTTTTTCTCTCCGGGCGTCATACATGCCGTGGATCTGGTCAGACGTTTGTAGATCGAATTGACGAGCACGCCGCCGATCGCGCCGGCCAGGAAAGCCGTAAGAACCATCAGAGCCACTTCGAGTACCGTCAAATGAGTCGTTTTCTGCATAAAAATGTCTCCTTTGCGTCACGAGTTTTCGTGGTTTCATTATACCATAATCCGTCTCCCTGCTCAAGCAGAGAAGCCCGGAACACTATACGCTCTCTTCTCTTCCGGTCTGTGTCAGAACGCCGAGCAGATACATGGCGTGAGCCGCCACCCTGCAGCTTTCCGCGTTCAGTTTTTCCGGATCCTTGTTGCAGCAGAGCATCAGCGACCTGGTCTGAAAGAGCCCCAGAAAATCACGGAATTTTGCGGCGTATTCCGGATCCGACGCAAGATCCGTCAGGTCCGTGACATAGGCGTCTATGGCAAGCGCATCGCACTTATAGAGCAAAACCTGCATCACGCTCTGCTCCAGAAAAACCTGACTGTCCTCCCGATACAGGTGCGCTGCTGCCATTCCCGCATACATCGCGAAAGAAACCAGCGCTACCATAAAATTCTTGGGATTGTGCAGCCGGCCCTCCAGCTCGTTTGAAAGGCTGTCGACCACATCACGACCCTGTGCCGCAAGTACCGGATCGATCTTCTCTTCCGTAAGATCAGCCGGATAAAATCCGCCGCGTTTTCCCAGACGGAGCATGTCGCTTAAGATCATGTTTTCGTCGTTCATTTTTTCTGTTGTGATTTTGACTGCCATGGAGTCCCTCCGTATCCTTGCCGGCGCGTTTCCTCTGCGCTGCCCGACCGATAAAACGGGGTGCACGTTCAAGCCATGCACCCCGTCTCATTAGTTGCCATACATGTTGGAGCATGCACCGTTTACCGGTACATGAAATACGATCTGAATTATCCTTTCACGGAACCAAGCGCCACACCTGCGATGATGTACTTGGATAACAGGAAGTACACTACGAACAGCGGCAATACCGTCAGTGAAAGTCCCAAATAGATCGAGCCGAACTCGGTCTTGTAAATATCGCCCTTCAGTAAGCTTACCATGATCGGCATCGTATAGTTCTTCTGGTCTGTCAGAAGTACAAGCGGTGCAAACAGGTTGTTCCAGTTTGTTACGAAGCTGAAGATGGCCTGCGTGGCGATCGCCGGTTTCATGATCGGCAGCGCGATCCGGTTAAAGATGTAGAATTCTTTCGCACCGTCGATACGCGCCGACTGCACGATCTCCAGGGAAAGGGCCGGCAGCATGTACTGCCTCATGAAGAATACCATGGCCGGAGCCTGGATCGCAGGCAGGATCAGCATCAGCAGATTGTTGGTCAGACCAACCTTATATACCATCTGATAGAAACCGATCATAACAACCTGTCCGGGGATCATCATAACCGCCATGATGAAGGTGAAGAATGCTCTTCTCAGCTTCCAGTTGTAAACAACGATACCGTATGCGGTCAGTGTTGAGAAATAAACCGAGCAGGCCGTTGCAAAAACGGAAATGATCATGGAGTTCATGAATCCCCTGATCGGGTCAAAGCTCTTACCCCACAGGATCTTCCAGTTGTTCATCAGGAACTTGGAAGGAAGAAGGGAAACAGCGTGCTGCTGGATCTCCGTTGTGGAACGTGTTGCGTTTACCAGCATGACCCAGAACGGGAAAATACTCAGTACTGCAAGAAATACACAGAGAATATATACAAAAATCAGATATCCTGCGGAGGTACGTTTCTTTGTATGCATTATGCTCTACCTCCTTGTTTTTCTAATTTTAATTTCTTTTTATATTCTTTCTCCTGCTGCTTTACGATCTTGTGCAGGGCCACCTCATCCTTATCTCTCATGAGATAGAAGAGAACCGCCGAGCACAGACAGATGATCAGGAACATGATCATACTTGCTGCGGCAGCACGGTTATACATGTAACTGCCGGAGAATGCCTGGTTGTAAATAAAGCAGCTTGTTGTCAGTGTCGCATTGTCCGGTCCGCTCTTTACAATGAACAGCTGCGGGATATCGAACATCTGCAGACCACCGATCAGAGAAGTTACAAGCGAGAACAGCATGATCGTTCTCAGGTTCGGAAGCGTAACGTGGATGAACTGCTGGAATCTTGTCGCGCCGTCCACCTCGGCTGCTTCGAAGATGTCCGGGCTGATGCCCAGGATACCGGAAATGAATACGATCATGGAATAACCGTACCACATCCAGAACTGAATGAATGCAACGACACCTTTGGCTGTCGTCTTACTCTGCAGAAAATAGATCGGCCCGTCGGAAAGACCGAGCGTTGTGAAAATATCGTTCATCGGACCCATGGGGTATCCGAAGAAAGATGCGAAAAGGATCGCGATCGTTGCGGCTGTGATGATGTTGGGCATATAGAATACAACTTTGAAGAAGCCCTGGCCTTTGATCTTGCTTCTTGTGCTCGTAAAGATCGCCGCAAGCAGCAGTGCCAGAAGCACCTGCGGAACAAAGTTGATGCCCCAGATCAGCCATGTGTTTTTAAATGCTGTCCGGAAAGATCCGTTCGTCAGAACCGTTTTGAAATTCTTGAAAAGATCTCCCCAGAGAATCCCCATTCCGGGATCGGTGATGGTCTTTCCCACGCCTTTGAGTCCCGTGAACCCGATCACTGCCGTATAGAGTACGGGATAGAGCTGGAAAATCAGAAATGCCACCGTAAACGGAATGCAGAAGAAATATCCGTACTTTGCATAGCTTAGTTTTTTCTGTTTCATGCGTATCCTCCAACACACTTGGGCATAAGATTTTTCCTTCGAGACGGCCCGGGTTCAGATACATACCCCGGACAGTCACAAATACGGGCGGCGGAGAAAGCTCCACCGCCCGTACTCATAACAAACATGATCAGTTGATAATGTTCAGATTATTCAACGATGATGTCAAGGTTGTCGCCTACGTTGGTCTTGAAGTCAGCGATTGCTGTATCTCTGTCCTTCTCACCGGATGTGTACTGACGTACAGCATCTCTCCAGTAGGAGTTGATCGTCTCGTCGTACTGAGTCAGGTTCTTACCATTTGCATACTGGTTAGCAGGAACGAATGCATCGAACATGTTCTGGCCGCCCAGGAAGTCAAGAGAACCATCGGAGATAGACATTACTGTACCGGAAGCTACGCAGTCCTTTGTACCGCCTTCGCCGTTCAGAGTACCGTTTGCCCACTTGTACTGTAAGCCGTCCTGTGTGCTGTTAAGAGTGATCCAGTCAATGATCTGGCCAACTGCTTCTTTCTTTGTCGAATCCTTGTTAGCAAGAACCCATGTGCCGCCCCAGAAGAAACCAACCGGAGGTGCGCATACTGCCCAGTCACCGTATGTGCCTTCGCCAACAGCTTCGCCACCACAGTTAGGAGCCAGTGTGTAGTTGATCAGCCATGCAGGACCAAAGAATGCGAATACGCCCTTAGGACCTTC
>JAGCXZ010000334.1 GCA_017961065.1 Lachnospiraceae bacterium | reverse complement strand
GTTTCGATCCTGCAGGATACCGTACTGGAACCGTTCTTTGGGATCAGGGAACCCAGGACCGATAAGCGGATCGACTTTATCGGCGGGATCAGAGGACTGGGCGAACTGGAAAGAAGGGTGAATACGGATTGCGCGATCGCATTTGCGATGTATCCGACGCAGATCGGCGAGCTGTTTGCGGTAGCAGATGCAGGCCTTCTGATGCCGCCCAAATCCACCTGGTTTGAGCCGAAGCTTCGCAGCGGACTGTTTGTACACGAACTGGATTGAAATGCATTTGCCTGACAGAGGATAACGGAAGATGGAAAACATACCGATCGAAGAACTGGGTCTGGATGACCTTGCACAAAAAAAGAACATGTTTCAGGATTACCTGAATACGCTGCCGGAGAAGGCGCTCGGTCTCGGGATCAGAACGCTCATCGTGCTGGCGTTGTTTCTGGTCGGCTACTGGCTGATCCGCCTGCTGCGCAGGATCTTAAGAAAATCACTGGAACGCACAAAAGTATCGCCTGCGAGCATCCGATTCATTGACAACTGCGTCAGGATCGTGCTCTATATCGTTCTGATCCTGAGCCTTGTGGAATATTTCGGCGTCGATGCCGCTTCCATCGTGGCACTGATCGGCAGCGGAGCCTTAACGATCGGTCTCGCGTTTCCGGGAAGCCTGTCCAATTTTGCGGGCGGTGTGCTGATCCTGGTATGCAAGCCTTTTGTCACGGGTGATTATATTCTGGAAAAGAGCACGCAGACGGAAGGGACCGTTGAAGAGATCAACCTGTTCTATACGAAGATCCGCACGATGGATAACCGCATGATCTCCATGCCAAACAGCGTTCTGTCCAACTCGACGATCGTGGATGCCTCGGCCTTTGAGGAGCGCCGTGTGGATCTGATCGTCCCGGTATCCTACGGGACCGAAGTCGAAAAGGCCAGGGGTGTGATCCTTAAGGTTCTGGACCGTGACGGAGTACTTTCGCATGACCGGAACGTGTTCGTGGATTCGTTGGATAACAGCAGTGTTTTACTCGGGGTTCAGTTCTTTGTGAGCACCCCGGATTATCTGATGATGAAACGCCTTGTTCTCGAGGAGATCAAAACCGAGTTTGACCGCACGGGCATTACGATTCCATTTGAACAGATCGACGTTCATATGGTATAATAATATAAGTTTTTTTACCGGAGGCAATTTATGTCTATTATTCAGGCGATCATCATGGGGATCGTGCAGGGCCTGACGGAATTTCTGCCCGTCAGCTCTTCGGGTCACCTCGCCATTATGAAACATCTGCTCGGTGTCAACACCGATACGGGGATATTATTCGACGTTTTACTGCATTTTGCAACACTGATAGCCGTCTTTGCCGTGATGTACAGGGACATCATCAAACTGCTCGTGGATTTCTTCGGCATTGTACGGGACGTATGCATCAATATAGGCCGTTTCTTTTCCAACCTGACCGCGATCCATAAGAAGCCTTACATCGTACTGGCTTCCACATCCTACAGGAAATTCGTGATCATGCTGATCATTTCCACGATCCCTACCGGGATCCTGGGCGTCCTGCTTTCCAAGGTTGTGGAATCCGCGTCCATGGCGCTGCTGATCCCGGGGATCTGTCTGATCGCAACCGGTCTGATCCTGTTTTTGTCGGACATGCTCAAGGAAGGCAGAAAGAAACCGAAAAACGCCAATTACGGGGATGCGTTCGTAGTCGGTGTTACGCAGGGCGTGGCCGTACTGCCCGGATTATCACGTTCCGGTACCACGATCGCTGCCTGTCTGCTCTGCGGATTTGACCGGAAATTTGCCGTAAAATACTCATTTATCATGTCAATGCCTGCCATTCTCGGCGCGATGATCCTGGAACTGAAGGACATCGGGGGAACGCCGCTGGCGGGTTCGGATATTGCCGCATACATCGTAGGTATGATCGTAGCAGCGGCAGTCGGATTCTTTGCGATCCGGATCATGTTAAATGTTGTGATGAACAGATTTTTCAAATATTTTGCGTTTTATTGTCTCGCCGTCGGTGCGATATCGATCATTGCCTTTCTTGTAAAGATGTGATGATGAGGGGGGAGTAAGGAGGATTAAGATGTCTGCGGGGTCGAAAAATAGAAAGTCCAATTCTGCAAAGAAGGGGCAGGATCAGAACAATTCATCTCAGTTTCGGGATGATGTTATCCTGCTGATCGTTCTGGCATTCTGCATATTACTGTTCTTGAGTTGTATCAATCTGGCCGGGAGTGTCGGCCGGGTGATCGGACCGTTCCTGTTCGGAACCTTCGGAATGATCGCCTTTGTCGTTCCCGTAGCTCTTTTCTTTGCTGCAGCTTTCTATTTATCCAATCGGGGAAAAAGTGTTGCATGGGTCAAGGTCGGTGCTGCGATCACGCTTGTCGTGATCCTCTGCAGTTTTGCGACCCTGCTGTTCTCGCCGGAGATCATTTTAAAGGAAGTCAGGACGTTTTACGCGGCCTGTCAGGCCAAGCATGCATCCGGCGGCTTTATCGGATGCCTGTTTTCCTGGATCCTGATGAAAAGCATCGGAAACGTTGCGACCTATATCCTTCTGGTCGTTCTGATGATCATCTCGATCGTGCTGATCACGGAAAGATCTTTCTTTAAAGGCGTGCAGAAAGGTTCCGAAACGATCTATCATTCCGCGGTGAACGAATCCCGGAAGAGGAAGGAACGCCGCGCAGAGCGAGAAGAGATGCGGCGCACTCACGAGACGCAGCAGGAAGAGCAGAACCGTGTGCTGCGTTCGGATAAAAAGGTTTCGGGTGTCATGATCGACACGACGCTCAAAGAGAGGAAACCCGTCC
>JAGCXZ010000333.1 GCA_017961065.1 Lachnospiraceae bacterium | reverse complement strand
ATGAGGTCGGTAATCTGCATAAACTCCTGTCCACACTGGAAGAGAGCAATATCGACGTGGATTACCTCTATCTTTCGTTTAACCGTGATTCGGGCAAACCGATCATGGTATTTCACTGCGCGGACAGCATGGAAGTGGCGGAGTGCCTCGCGGCCAAGGGCTACGGCGTTTTATAAAAAATTACAGGACCATAACAGAAAGGCGGGTCAGATATGAATATAGCGGAACAGGTTTTTTGCAGGGTATTTCAGTTCGGATTCAAGGTGGCGATCCCCATTCTGCCGTACCGGAATCCGGAGATCTTAAATGCGGTGGATGAGATCCCGAAGATCTTAAAGGAAAAGCAGGTCAACAGTGTGCTGCTTGTGACGGACGAGAGCATCCGCTCGCTTGGGATCACGTCGCATCTGGAGGATATCCTCGAGGATCAGGGATTTGACCTGACGGTCTATGACAAGGTGCAGGCCAATCCGACCGTAAAGCAGGTGGAAGAGGCCAGGAAAATGTATCTGGAAAACGATTGCAAGGCTCTGATCGGTTTCGGCGGCGGTTCTTCCATGGACTGCGCCAAGGCGGTCGGCGCTCTGATCGCAAGACCTGATCAGAACCTCGAACAGCTCGGCGGTATTTTAAAGGTATGGAAGAAGACCCCGTTTACGATCGCGATCCCCACGACGGCAGGGACCGGAAGCGAGACAACGGTTGCCGCGGTGATCGTGGATCAGGATACCAGACATAAGTACGCGGTGATGGATTTCCCGCTGATCCCGGATTATGCGGTGCTCGATCCGGAGACCACACGCACGCTGCCTCCGTCCGTTACGGCAGGAACCGGAATGGATGCGCTGACACATGCGGTGGAAGCCTATATCGGCAATTCGACGACAAAACAGACCAGACGCGAGTCGCTGCGTGCGGTACGCCTGATCTTCCGTAATCTGGAACGGGCCTACCGGAACGGGGACGATATGAAAGCCAGACGCAACATGCTGAGAGCGTCTTATCTTGCCGGATGTGCGTTTACCGTATCCTATGTCGGCTATGCGCACGCTGTTGCCCATACGCTCGGCGGCAAATACAATCTGGCCCACGGTACGACCTGTGCGACCGTGCTCCCGTATGCGCTGGAAGCTTACGGGGCAAAGATCTATCCGCAGCTGAAGGCATTAAGCATCGCGGCAGGGCTTAGCGACATGGAAACGGATGAAGCCTATGCTGCCAGACAGTTCATTGCGGCCGTGAAGGAACTCAACGAAAAGCTCGGGATCCCCGACAAGATCCCGGAGATCAAAAGAGAAGATATCGGTCTGCTTGCCAAACAGGCTGCAAAGGAAGGAAACCCGGTTTACCCGGTTCCGGTTCTTATGAATGCGCGGGAACTGAAGCGCCTCTTCTATGATGTGGCGGATCTTTAAGAAATAATGATTGTGAGAGTTGGAGGAAAATAAATGAAGTATCGTATTATCGGCGACAGCTGCTGTGATTTTACCAAAGAGGAATTAAAGAACGGACATGCGGTTTCCGTTCCCATGTCGATCATAATCGGCGGGGTGGAATATCCGGATGACGGCAAAAGAAGTCAGGAGGACTGGATCGAACTGATCAAAAAGGACGAGGGGTATCCGCAGTCCGCATGCCCTTCTCCGGACGCTTTCTATCAGGTGTTTGACAAGGACTGCGTGAATTTTGTGATCACGATCTCTTCCAAACTGAGCGGTGTTTACAACAGCGCCATGATTGCCAAGGAGATGTTTGAGGATGAACACGAAGGTGCTAAGATCCATGTGTTTGACTCCTTAAGCGCAGCGGCGGGAGAGCACCTGATCTATGAAAAGATCACGGAGCTGGTTGCCCTTGACCGCAGCTTTGACGAGATCGTTGCGGAGGTGGAGGATTACCGCGACGGCATTACAACGATCTTTGTACTCGATGATCTGGAAACATTCAAACGCAACGGCCGTCTGAAAGGGATCAAGGCCCTCATGTCAACGACCATGAACATCAAACCGGTACTGACCGGAGATGAGGGAGAGATCAAACAGATCGACCAGGCGATCGGTATGAACCGTGCGGTAAACCGCATGCTCTATCATATGGAAAAAAGCGGCCTTGATCTGACAAAGCGCGTGCGGATCACGCAGTGCGACAGCAAGAGACTCTGCTATAAGGTTTCACGCGTTCTGAAGGAGCGCTTCGGCTTCACGGACGTGGCCGTACTGGATGCGCATGGTCTGAGCACATCCTATGAGAATCCCGGCGGTATCATCATCGCCTACTGAAGAATATGATCTTTTTGTATCCCGCGGCAGCGATTGCTGCGTTTATCTGGAATTTACTCCCTTTTTCGGGTGTGATCCCGGAACTGTCATACTGTCTGTACTGTGTAGCGGTCGTCGGCTGGGGACTGACGATCGAGTATCGGATCCTGCAGAAAAATGTCCGCATGATGCTCCTGACCTGTGCCGTTTTTCTGATCTTACTGTTCCTCATGCGGATCTGCCGCTACGAATTCTTTGCATCTTCATCCGTGATCCGCCAGTATATGCGGTACGGTTATCATGTCGCCTTTATGATCGTTTCCCTGCTCTCTGTGATGATCGCGCTAAGCGTTGGCAAAGATGAGCAGGAAAGGCCTCTGCGGCACGTGAAATATCTGTGGATCCCGCAGATCATCATGTGTATCATCATTCTGACGAATTCCAAACACCGGTGGATGTTCGGCATCACACCGTTTCCGGTGGAAACTTTCACACACAAGTGGTTTTATTTTGTTACGGTTGCCTGGGAGATCATTCTCGGGATCGCAGCGCTTGCGATCCTTCTGCGGCGCTGCCTTGTTCTGGCATCCAGGAGAAAATGGTATATCCCCGCATTCTTCGTTTCGTTCGGACTTTTTCTGCTGATCTTTTATCTGGTCAGCGGCGGCGCGCCAAAGATCGGGGATCTGCAGATCTATAACCTCCAGGAAGCATTCGCGTTCATGTTCATTTCAAGTTTCGAGAGTGCGATCCGGATCGGCCTGATCCCTTCCAACACGGATTATGACAAAGTGTTCTTCAACTCACATATCAACGCAGTGATCTGCGACAATGAACGCGGAAATCTGTTTTCCTCCCTGGGATACCGCGCGCACACGGGCTGGGATAACAGGGTGAGGACGCAGGACATCAGCGGCGGCATTCTGATGTGGATCGAGGATCTGAGTACGATCACCATGCTGAACGCGGAACTGAGAAGGATCACGGAACAGGTGGAAGAAGAAAACGAACTGATCAGTCAGGAAAATGACCTGCAGCGGGAGCGGATCGGATACGAGACCAGAAACCGTTTGTACGACAGGATCGCCGTTGCGGTCAGACCGCAGGCGCAGAAGGTCGGAGAACTGCTGGAGAAGTCATCCGATGAGAGCCTGCTCAAGAGCGGAATGCTACAGGCGGTCGTGCTCGGCACTTATATCAAACGACTCGGAAACCTGCTTCTGATTGCGGATGAAAACCAGACCATTTCAACGGAGGAACTCGGGATCTCGATCCGGGAGTCCTTTGAGTATCTGTCCCTCTCGGGATATGCCTGCGAACTGATCGAGGAAACGGCACTTCTGATGCCTTCGGATGTGATACTGTATGCCTATGCCGTATTTGAGCGCGTGATCGAGGCGGCCTATCCGTCCATGCATGCCTGCTTCATCACGTTTACGGAGGATCCGGATGGCGGAGCCTTTGCCATGGAGATTGCCGTGGATACCAAACAGCAGCCGGATTTATCCTTTTCGGAAGACAGCGGCATTACAAACATCGGCACCATGACGCAGGAGACGGAAGACGGGACGACGTTTTTCCGCTTCCGGCTGCCGCGCGGGGAGGTGAGTGTATGAGTGAATTCATAGCCCTG
Organism: Lachnospiraceae bacterium; assembly: GCA_017961065.1. Classification (GTDB taxonomy): domain Bacteria; phylum Bacillota; class Clostridia; order Lachnospirales; family Lachnospiraceae; genus UBA2868. The sequence continues at coordinate 1,198 of JAGCXZ010000333.1, read as the reverse complement.
CCGGTGATCGCAAGAGGCGCGATCGTACTCTGGACCATGATCTCTTTTATCATCCTGCTGCGTGATCTGCTGATCTTCATGCTCTACGGGGCCAGAGCACGCACAAAGGTGATCGTTGTCGTCATGACGATGCTGAACGGATTCCTGCTGCATTATCTTTTGCTCAGTCACCGGCGGGACGGACTGCCGTTCACGCTGAACATAAAGTTTGTTTATCTGATCCTGATCATCTGTGTCCTGAACGTTTCCGGTGTGGTACTGCTGTTCTTCCATTCAAAATGGATCAGGGAGAATCTGTCCGTCCGTTCGGTCAAAGAGGCGCTGGATAATCTTCCGACGGGCTTGTGCTTTTTCCATCCGGGCGGTATGCTGAAACTGGTCAACATGCAGATGGACAGCATCTGTCTCGAGACAACGGGAATGCACTTAAGAAACGGCGAGGAATTCCGCCAAAAGCTTTACAGCGGAGAGATCGGCGATACGGTCATGGAAGCGGGAGAACCGATCCTTCGCTTAAAGAACGGGAAGGTGTTCAGTTTCCAGCTCGATGAGGTCGAACTGAACGGTACGATGCTGCATGAGCTGATCGCCAAAGACATCACGGAAGAGTACGAACTGACCGCGGAACTGGATAAACAGCAGAAAAGAGCAAAAGAAGTCAATACGCGTCTTCGGACGCTTCTTAATACGATCGAATATGTTACCATGAGCAGAGAGCTGCTCGAGTTCAAACGGACGCTGCACGACAACATCGGCAGGAGCCTGCTGCTTGCCAAACGCTGGCTTCTCAGCCCCGATTGTGTTGACCGGGAGAACATGCTGGGGATCTGGAAGAGCAATATCCGCTATCTGATCAATGATGAGCCGGAAGCCTGGCAGACACCGTATTACGTCATTGAGAAACAGGCGAAGCAGCTTGGGATCGAGCTTGTGATCGACGGGAAACTCCCGGAGGAGGATGCCCTGATCAAACTTGTCGATACGGCGATCTTTACGCACATGACCAACGTGATCCGGCATGCGGAAGGTACGCATGCGTACGTGAAAGTCACTGAGAAGCAGGACTGCTATCATCTGCTGTTGCGCAATGACGGCGAAGTGCCGGCAGAACCCGTGAAGGAGAGAGGCGGCCTGTCCAATCTCCGGCGTGAGATCGAGGCAGCGGGCGGACAGATGGAGATCAGTTCCGATCCGGTTT
>JAGCXZ010000332.1 GCA_017961065.1 Lachnospiraceae bacterium | reverse complement strand
GCACAGCCGTTTCCCACGGGTGCACCTCCATAACGATACAGTCCGGCGCATAGAGTGTTACGAGTTCTTCGATCCTGCGCATTCTCTGCACCCGGTTGTCCATCAGAACCGGAACGACACAGCCGCCGCTGTCCTGTACGATCCCGGCCGTTTTCTGATAACACTTTGCATTCTTGTTGCAAACCAGATAAATGATCCTGTAGCCGGCTTTGCACAATGCGCGCATATAGATCTGGGCAAGACCGCGCCTGTCCTGGCCAAAGGAATCGTAAAACAGTACTGCCTTTTCTGTTCGCTTCGGAGACGCTTTCCGGATCACTTCCCTGCCAATCGTCCGCAGCATATGGTCTGCCTGCGCGTCGCAGAAAAAAAACGAATACTTATACATGATATGGGCAGCAATCTCACTCTGCTCCAGCGCACTCTCCCAGTTTTTCATTTTGGTAGAGAAATACGCTGCCCGGATCAGTTTGTTGTATATGGTATTGATATCCTGCGTCTTCAATCTACTGCTTCTCCATATCGATCACCTTGATCACCTTGGCCGGGTTTCCGCCAACGACCGCATATGGCGGAATATCATGTGTAACGACTGAATTTGCCCCGATCACAGCTCCCTTTCCGATCGTAACGCCCGGAAGGATGACTGCATGCTCACCGATCCACACATCCTCCTCGATGATCACGGGTCCTTTGGAATACAGTTTTCTCTTACGCGGCGGGATGGCAAGATCTTCCGGCGTGATCTTTCCGTGGGAATGATCCGTGATCAGAACGCTTCCTCCCACCAGCACATTGTTGCCGATCACGATCTTATTGATCGCTCCGATATGACAATACGGGCTCAGGCTGACATTGTTGCCGATCACGATCTCCGGACGATGACGCTTTCCTTCATAAGCGTCATACGCTTCGATCCGCGTGCTGTGCGCAAAACTGACATTGCTCCCCACCGACACATACTGAAGCCCTCTCCCGAAGAAAGGACCTTTGCAGAAAAACTTCTTTCCGTATGATTTCAGATTCTTTTTGACATATCGCTCCGTGATCGTTTTGTAAATCTGCTCAAACTGTTCTTTCCAACTCATGAAATCTCTCTTTTCGTATGAAGATCAATCTATTCCGATCGTCCGCATCAGGATCTGCTCGAAAGGTGTGAACTCCCGATCCAGATGCAGCGCATAGAACGCTTTCCAGTCACATGCCCCGGTATCGAAATGCCGGATCACGTCTTTCTGCCATTTGCTCATCCTGTTCTGATAATATTTCAACAGGATATTCCCTTTCTTGTGATTGAACGACAGGAAATGGGCCGTTCTGACTTCTTCCTGTCCGGTCGCATCATAGAACGGCAGTTTCCATATGCTCCTCTTCTTTGCGCCCACCAGATTCCTACCATGCTGCCTGTAGTACATCAGCGGTCTTGCCAGATAGAACACGTGCCCTGAAATGCTGCAGACCGATGCCGTGATCGAATCGTAGATCACATGATTCGGCAGGATGGCATGCATGATGGGTTCCAGTTCTTCGACCAGTTTTCTGTTAAAGATCATGCTCGCTCCCTGCGCCGTATTGCATAACAGCAGCTGCACGAAGGAATTCTTTCTCTTATCCCTGCCGGTCTGGTAGGAAGTCAGGCTTTTTTTCGCATCCGGACTCACCGGCTTCAGATTTTCATCCACCGTGACCGCATCCGCATGCACCAGAATGCTCTGGGAACCAAACTGCTTTTCCTTGAGCCTGATCGCCTTCAGAAGTGTTGCGACCTTATCCGGCATCCACACATCGTCCTGATCGCAGAACATGACATATGGCGCCCTGCTGTGCGTCAGAAGGCAGAACATGTTGTTGGTGACGCCGAGATTCCCCCTGTCATCTGTAATGATCTCGATCCGGCCGTCACTGACCGCCTCGTACTCACGAAGGATCTTTACGGTGTCATCCTTTGATCCGTCATCGCGGATCAGGATATGCAGATTCCGGTATGTCTGCTGCAACAGGGATGCAAGCAGTTCTCCGAGATACTTCCCGCCGTTATAGGTTGCCAGCAGGATATCAACCGTGGGTCTCATGCTTGATGGTTCCTCTTCCTCTGCGTGGTTTCCGCCGCTTTTCCGGCGTCAGGGTTCTTGCGGTCTATACTTCGTAAACGACATCTTCCAGACTGACGATCGGGAAGCTGACCTCTTTCTCCAGTTTCTCTGCGATCTCATCGAATGCAAATGTCGCTGTGACTACAATGCAGTCTACATCTTCGAATCTGCAGTCATCGGGATCCACTACGTCCAGTTCCGAATAGGTGCTGGCCGCGTTCTTGTCCACCGCATATTTGATCTCGATGTCAGTGCCTTTCAGCTCATCATACAGACGGTTTCCCATCTCGCCCATGCCGTAGATCGCGATCGTACGGTAATCATTGGCCTTGAAATACGCCGACAGGTTTTTGCCGTCCTGCTTCAGCATCAGCCACTGGTTCAGCATATTGTAATATCCTTTGAACTTGTCGACCTTCTCGGCTTTCTGGGTCACCTGCTTGTTGCCCAGATATCCCATTCCGGCACTGCCTGCTGCCGCACCGATCAACATTCCCAAAACTGTTGCCGTACCTTTTTTCATATCTTGATTCCTCCTTTAGGTGGTTATTGATAACTGTTTACTGTTCTTTGCATCCCCTGTTCAAGCGGTACCTCCGGCTTCCAGCCAAGCGCCTCAAGCCTTGCGGTATCAAGCGGGATCCGCGCGGTCTTGAAATAGCCTTTCAGGTCTTTCAGCGGTTTCCCTTCCACCACAAGATGCATGTTTTTGTCCGGAAACAGCGCGATCAGCATCTGCGCAGCTTCCTTTACGGATCTCTCTTCCGTTTCATTGGCAAGATTGTATATGCCGCCGCTTTCGCCCTTCAGCAGCGTCAGAAACATGCCGGCCACGGCATCCGTCAGGTAGCAGAATGCCCGCAGCGCCGTACCGTCGGAATGCAGAACGATATCCTCGCCCCGCACGGCCGCGCCGATCAGATCACTCATGATCCGGCCGTCCTGCCCGATCGCCATACCCGGTCCGTATACATGCGCGATCCGGTTGATGACATATGCGGTTCCGTACTGCTTCCCGTAACTGACAAAAAGGGTCTCTGCAACACGTTTGCTTTCCGGATAGCAGGATCTTGGGTCCGTCTGGTCAAGGCTCCCGCAGTCGTTTTCACATAAAACGGTCCGTCCGGGTGTATCTCCGTATACCTCCCTTGTGGAAGTAAAAAGCACGCGCGCCCCGGTCTGCTTCGCAAGATCCAGTACCCGGATCGTTCCCAGCGTGTTTGTCCTGACAATATCCGAGGGATTGTGCAGGATCGCGTATGCGCTTGCGTTGCCCGCCGCATGAATGATGTAGTGAACCGGCGCATCCAACGCGATCTCTTCGCAGACATCCTGCACCACGAACCTTAAACTGTCCGGGCAGCCGATACCCGCAAACATCTCCTCTGCCTTCTGTTTGTTGCGCATCAGCGCGTAAACCGTTGTGTGATAGTCAAAATGCTCATTCAGATAGCAGAGCAGGAAAACACAATACGAGGCCAGCATTCCCGTAGCCCCGGTCACCAGAACGGATTTATTTTTCAGATCCCGGTACTCGCTTTCCCGGCGTGTCATCCGGGCAAGATCTTCCTGTACGACACTGTTACGGTAAGTGATCATATACACTCCATCGGAGGAAACGCATCAGTTGAGCTGCATGTTTTCCCTTGCTTCCTGCAATGCCCGGAACATATAAAAATCTTCCTGGGTTGTGATCTTGATATTGGTATACGGCCCTTCCACGATGCGCATCCGCTTTCCGTACCGGTGCATCAGCGTACAGGAATCGATCGCATCCGTAACGCCGTCTGCCTTTGCCTGCTCGTGCACCGAAAGAATATCCTTTAGGTAAAAGCTCTGCGGTGCTTTCGCGATCTGTGACACGTTCCGGTCCATGATCTTTTCCACGGTAAGTTCCGTGTCCGTGATCGCAAACGTCTCCGTTGCGCGCGTGGATGTAATGGCGCTTCCGAATTCCTTTACGGAAGCGATATTCGCGCTGATCAGATCCGCGTTGATCAACGGACGTACCCCGTCGTGGATCAGAACGATGGCGTCTTCGTCCTCTCCCGCCTTTTCCTTTGCCAGGCACAGGCCGTTATAGATGGACTCCTGCCCGGTACTGCCGCCGGCAGTGATCCCCCAGACTTTTTCCACGCGGAATTTGTAGATCTTTTCCTCCAGATAGCGGATCCAGTCCGGATGACAGGCGATCACGATCCCGTCTATTTCGGGATGCGTTTCAAACTGCTCGAGCGTATAAATGATTATCGGTTTTCCGTGTACCTCCAGGAACTGTTTGGGCGTTGCTTTCGCGTTCATCCGCTTGCCCAAACCGCCTGCGAAAATCACAGCTATGTTCACGATCTGTCCCCTTTTCGTTCAGTCTGTATACCAGGCTTTGAAACGATGCCCCGTCACCTGCTTGGATTTCGGCGGCAGTTTCATATAATCTCCGTAATGCTTGGTCAGATAGAGCCTGTATCCGGCCGGTGCCGGGAAATCTTCGTCTTCAAACCTTACATTGACGGCCTTCTCCATCGTTCTTCTCGGTACGATCTCTTTCTCGCCGTACATGCCGACGACGCAGGCAACGTATCCGGAGTGTTCCCACCGGCATCGGGACGCAACAAAGTCCATCAGAAGGCTACTGAGCCGCAGGATCTTCACCATCATGCGGTAGCCGATCCCCTCGGCATTCTCATACCGGTTCGTATGGTTGAGTGCATCGAAAAATGTCATGTAGCGCTTTGCAAACGCAAAAAGGAATCTGACCGCAGGTGCTTTCCTGGGGATTCCGTCGAGCGGGAACAATTCCACATTGATGCCTTCGTTCTCATACGGAATATGGCATTCTTCACGCAGCCTGGTCCTTGTATCGTTGACACGCGCATACGGATAGAAGAACATCGGATCGTTCTGCAGGCAGGATACGCTGTACGGACCGTTGTCTTCCCCGATCAGCCGGATCAGCTTATCGTAATCTTTCCTTGGCAGCATAAGATCCACGTCATCATCCCAGGGAATGAAGCCGTGGTGCCTGATGGCGCCAAGAAGCGTCCCGCCGCCCAGAAACAGCATGAGGTGATTTTCCTCACAGAGGCGCTTGATATAGCGCATGATGTCATATTCGACCGCTTTTAATTCTTCGGTATCGGAAATCATTCTCATGGATCAGATCACCTGCATTGTCTTTCTGATGCTGACATTATAATTGATCTCATAGCCTCTGGACTGGAGGATCCTCTCATAGTCATCCACATAGTCAACCTCTGCCCAGAACATGCCGTCGATATCCCTGACCTTGATCGGCTGTTCGCCGACGAAGGAATAGAGCACGTCTTCCCACCATCTGTGGTGTTCGCCCTTTTCGATCAGCTCCTGCAGCCGCTCCATCATAACGGGCAGGAAATCCTTTCTGACTCTGGCCACGCCGACATATTCGCCGGAGATATCATCGCCTTCCAGCTGTTTGCCGAATTTGATGAGCTGGCCGTCCTCATAGTAGAATTTATAATCCGCCTGCTCTTTCCGGCTGCTGTCGGACACGAGCACCGGAGATTCCTGCATCTTGAACACCTCATCGAGCAGCGCGGGCTCCAGATAAACATCCGCATTCATGAAGATCATGTCCTCATCCACAAAATCCTGCGCAAACCACAGCGATGCGATGCTGTTCGTCACATCATAGAAATAATTGTAGTAGTACCTGATATCGTATTTTTCGAGAAGTTCCTTGATATCATCGGCATGATATCCGAGCACCAGGGCGATCTCGGTGACGCCACGCTTCATCAGCTCCTGGATCGTGTATTCGATCAGGGAGATCTCTCCGATATCCACGGTACACTTCGGTTTTCCCTCGATGTATCTGCTGATCCTGGTTCCTTTACCCGCTGCCATCAACAAAGCTTTCATAGCCGGTCTCCTTTCCGATAGGGTTTATGATACGGTATTCCGCACCGTCCAGAACGGCGGGAATCCCGTGTTGTAATGCGCCTCCACATAGTCCATGAAGCGCTTTCCTTCTTCCGTCTTTGCAAGATCTTTTTCATGATCGCCAAACGCGTACACATGCTTCACGCCGGTCGCGGTTTTGGCATACAGATAGTCTTTCGAAAGGAAGCAGGTAATTCCCTCCGTATAGTCCATGAGTCCCAGGTCCATTGCCCGCTGCCGCAGTCTGCGGTTCTGCACGTTATAGAACTGGTACTGTATGATCTCCCGCTCGGGCGCGATGATCTTATGCTCAAAGAACGCGGCGTTCAGGATCTTATTGAAATCCAGCATGCTGATCAGTTCATCATGAACCCCCGCGCCGAGACTCTTGTCGCAGATCATAAAGGTCACATGGCAGATCCTGTCCGGATCGTCAAAGAACATATAGTACGGCACATTACGCGTCTTGTCGTAGATCGGCTGCGAATGATCGGCAAAGATCACCGTCATCGTCTCGTCCGAATAAAAATCCTTGTAGAACGCGAACTGTTTGTCCACATAGTCCAGACAGTCGGCAAGCTGCTGCTCGATGAATCCGCTCATATCCTCCATGCCGACGTCCGCAAACGCCTTGATCTGCGGTTCATTCGTCATATAGCCGCACAGCATCGGGAAATGCAGTTCCCACGGATAATACGCCAGGAAAAAGGTAGGGCAGTCTGCTTCGGCCATGTCCGTTGCCATCGTCCACAATTTCTCCGGCATATGGAGCTGCTCACGCATATAGATATCCGGGTGCGGGTTCATGATCTCGTAGTCCTTGGAGATGTAGAAGCGGATCGGAATACCCGCATCATGCACCTTTGAGAGAAAATCAAATTCCTCGAGATCGAAGATAAAATTGTTGTTCTCATATACATTCTCATCAAACGAGAACTTCTGCTTGATGGTTCCGATCATGCTCTCATATGTCGACGGCCCGGTGGAATAGGCATTCGCATAGATCGCGGCCTGTTTTTCATATGCAGAGAACACGTTCAGCTGCAGCGTTCCGTCCGGTGAACGTTCATAGACATCCATAGCTCTGACAGAGTCGATCAGGTGCATCACAATATCGCCCTTTCTCTCCCTGTTTGCCTTCCTGACCTCGTCGCACAGTGTCTCGATCTCCGAGAGCATCTTCAGATATTCCTCTGCGCGCGTGTACCGGAGCGACGCGTATTTTTTGATGTAGATGCCTGCATAGTAAAAATCACGGATCTTTAAGTAAAGCGCGATCAGGTTTTCCATGTTTTCCTGCTTCTGCGCATCACTTGCCGCATCTTCCATCAGTTTCTTATAGCGGTAAAGTTCTGTATAAATGTTCTGTTCCGTGAAGAAGTTGAAGTCGATCTTGACACCTTTCTTCTCGAGTTCCTCATACAGATCAAAATATTCACACTGCGGCGCGATCTTCCGGATGTGTTCCCGGATGTTCAGGCGGCTGTTCTTGGAAGCGATGATGATGATATCGATCCCCTTCTCTTTGATCAGATCGGGATCGGGCGCAATGATCGGATAGCCTAAGAATTCCGTTCCCTGCAGATCCACATCCGAATCGATCAGCCATTTCAGTCCGCCCAGGTTCAGGATGTATTTCTGAATGATCATGTAGCAGTGTCCGTTCACCGCGTTTTTCTTTCCGACGCCCCAGATGGCAACAGTCTTGTCCACGCACCGCTTCGTAATGGCATCTGCCAGAATACTGTTGATCAGCGTTCCGTCGATCACCTGCGGCGGCGTGATACCGTAGCGGTCCAGAATGTCCTGCAATTTGTCGTCATATCGATTTCCCATGTATTTCCTCCTCAAGATCCGGTGCCGTATTCATTTACAGATCTCCCGCAGCGCCACGAGAAGCCTGTCATAGTCCGCTTCCTCAAGCGCCCCGATGTGCCCGACGCGGAAGACCGTCTCTTTGAGTTCTCCGCCGTTCGGGCAGATCCAGATATTGTACTCCTGATCCAGCCGCACAAAGATCTCATAAGCCGATCTCTCATCCGCCATCTTTAATGCGGTGACCGCATTGGACGGTGATTCCGCCAGAAGTTCAAACGGCAGACCGGCAAGTTTTCCGCGGAAATAGGCCGCAAGTTCCGCGATCCTCTTCTGCTCCGATCCGATGCCGTCCTTGCTGATCTGTGTAAGCCTCTCGTGCAGCTGCAGCAGCACGCCAACGGCCGGTGTGAACGGCGTCTGACCTCTTTCACCGTTTTTCAAGTAGTCCGGAATGTTAAAGTACATGCACGGGCAGTTGATCTGTTCCGCACGCGCGATCGCCTTTTGGCTCAAAATAAGATATGACATGCCGGGCGGCAGTGCGACCGCCTTCTGCGACGCCGTGATCAGGATGTCGATCCCCCACTTGGAAAAATGCAACTCATCAGCCAAAAAAGCGCTGATCGCATCCACAACAAGAAACAGGCCGTTTCTTGCGCAGAAATCG
>JAGCXZ010000331.1 GCA_017961065.1 Lachnospiraceae bacterium | reverse complement strand
TATGCGGGTTTCAAAACCCCATTTTTGACAAAACAGATGTTATTTTGAACAATTTTCACAGCCCGCGCGATCGCCTTTTTGGCTTCATGTCTTCGAAATTGATAACATCCAATGGCTTAGAAGAAACGGACTCCATGTATTCCTGGATCAGATCTTCGTCTTCGTTTCCAAAACGGATGTAGGACATTGTCATCTGCATGGTGCTGTGACCTGCCTGATTCTGGATCAGCTTCAGCGGCATGTTGTTGCGGTGCAGGTTGGTTACCCATGATCTTCTGATGTCATGCGGCGATTTGATTGTATCCATCCCGAGCCTCTTGCAGTACCTCCTGACCAGAGGATCATAACAGCGCGGTGTTATAGGTTCGATTCCGTTCTTACCTTTTCTTAAGAAAATAAAGTCGTCAAGCCCGGTCGGGAAGCCGTTAGCCGCATTCAGCGATTTGACAAGGTGCAAAGTTTCCAGGGCTTCCGTATTGAGCAAGATCCTACGGTCTCCGGCGTTGCTCTTTGTGTGGGGAAGGACTCTGAAACCGTCTACCTTTCCCTCGCTGCTGAAGTTAGCCACAAGCTCACGCTGTACATGAATGTAGGATATCGCATTTCCGTGTCTGCTGATCTGTGTTTCGATGTCGCCCCACTTCAGAGCACACAATTCGCCGTTTCTGGTTCCGATGTTAAACAGAATGATGATCGTTAACGGAAGGCCACTCTGCTTTTTATTTGCTTCTTCCAAAGCCATTGCGGTGATTCTTGCCTGTTCGGTGGGCGAGAAAACGGTGTCCTCGTCTCTGGGCTTTTCAACCGGTGCAAACAGATCTTTGTTAGGACGCATGTGTTTAAACGGATTTTCATCAATATAGCGCTTTTCCATGGCAAACTGAAAAATCTGATTCATAAACCCATACAGGTTATGCCAGTAACGCTCCTTCATGTCAGGTTTTCTCTTCATGGATTCCATCAGGAACCGGTATCCGTCATCGCAGTCCAAATCTTTCAACGGTTTGTTTTCGATAAAGGATCCCTTGATGTAGAGCCTGTAATAAGTCAAATCCTTTGACCATGTGGAATCCGAGACTGTTACCTTTCTGCGTTCCAGATACTGACGAAATATGGATGCTATGCAGATGTCCCGTTCAAGATACGTACTCACGATCGCATCTTCGAGGTCTTTTTTATCTTTTTTGTCAATCTTTTTGCCGTTCACCCGGGTATACCAGCGGCCGTTAGGCAACTGCCTGACGGGTGATTTGTGTTTCTCAAGTATCTCCTTTCGTCGCATTTCCTCGATACTCCTTTCTGTCAGGAGTTTGAGGGCCTCTGTGGAAAGGTTACCATTTTGAGACAGAGTTGACAATAGATTCGTCAGATCCTGATTGGCTATTTGGTTCCGTGTCATCATAAATCTTTCCCTCCTACGGGAAAGAAACGGATTTTCGAGGCCGCATCGGACGAGAAAATGCTTATGGTTGTTCTTTTCTGTTGGGAAGAAACGGATTTGATATGAAATCTGTGCCGGACAGTTATTCAGATAATCTTTCAAAAAACATATTGACATCTTTTCCCTCAGCACCTATAATGAAGTCATTCCAATAACATGTCTTCAAGAAGAAAAGGAGGGTTTAGACATGGTAACAATCAGAATCACGACAGGTGAAGGTACAAAAGTAGTTGAGGCAGCCAGCATAAGTAATGAACTGCTTTATAACGGATTCAGAGCGTGGATCCTGGGCAAACCGATAAAGGTTGCCGGCGAAGAGATGCCGACTGAGGCCTATTACGATTTCGGGGATAATGCCGTTATTGAAATTGATGATAATACCTCGTATGACGGACCCGTACGTCTCATCATGAGAAATGATTCGGGAGAGATCCGCTGCTATATCGCGAATAACAAAGTTCCTGTACTGCAATCATCACCGGATGTATTGGGAGATTCCATCGGGCTTAATGATATCAGCGGAGGAATCGGACCTTTCACATACAGTCTTAGCATTCATCTGGACACAGATGATTTCAGCAGATCATATTTCGCAATCTCGCTTTCTGTAATGGGTGTGAAACTTTGCAATGCACATCTTGATGCCGATAATCCCAAGATTACATTCGGGACGAGCGTATGCGGCGTAGGAACAAAGGGAACGCTGGGGATAGATTTTAACGGCGGACGTATCTACCTGGATGCTGAACTTGAATACTTTGTAGGTACCAAGAAGTTTTCATGTGATCTTTACAACTGGAAGAACTACAGTGTTGAGTTTGTGCCGGCTGCAAAAGGCAAAGAAATGGTATGTGCATTATCCGGTGCTGCAGACAATGTTGGCGGAAGAATCACCATTGAGAATCGGGGAGCATATGTAGCCAAGTTTACGCTTACTTATACTCTGAATGGCAAGCGTATGACAGATGAAAGCGACAGTTTCACGGCGGGAGTAACAAAGTCCATAGAGATTCCTGCCGGATCTTCGGATATCCATCTCTGCGTGCAGGAAGCCTGGTTCATCAGCAGTTGGAGCGAAATCTTCTCCAAAGTATTTGAAACTCCTGTCAGCAAGAAGTACCGCATTTCCGGAACTACGCTCAATACTTCCTATGAGGAGATCAATGTCTGATAATGCCTGCCGGTAACTTATGACAAAGTTGTTATAAGAAAAAGATATATTGCAGGCGGTCTGTGTACCGTCTGCAATATTCTTTTCAGGAATGGCATTCACCAATAGGTAGGAGAAGGAGAGAACGAATATGATCTTTTATGTAACAAGCTGGAATATGCAGGGCGGACTTCGTGATAAGGTGGCGAGGATGATGCCGGCTACATCTTCGTATATTTTAAATACACATATTCTTTTGGTACAGGAAGCAGGAAAACCTGACGGATCAGGAATGTGGCAAAACGATGAAATAACTATATGGGGAAGGCAATTTGTCTGCGTAGTGGCGGCGATTGACCCGTATGCCGAGGTAAATTTCCGCTGTACGACATGTATCCTTGTTGATAGAACTATTGCACATCTGATACAGGAGACAAGAATAATCGGAAACGTGGGTTATCGACCGGCCCTAGGCATAAAGATTAACGGAAAATGGATCATGACGATACATGACACGGCGGATGGCAAATCATGGGAGCTAAAGAACCTGATCAACCAGGGCTTTCAATACTATGAACCGTGGATGTTAATGGGAGATCTTAACTGTGATCCGCAGAGCATGTCAGGATATGAACATTATTCGCCCTGTCAGGCAGTGCCTGTAAATCTTGGGATCCACGACAGACCAAAAGTAATATATGAGATATATCCGAGAAGATCCACACAAGGTCCAAACGGAAACAGAATAAGCACCCTGGATTATATTCTGGCAAGTGGCTTTATGCTGCCTTATCTGAGTAATAATGGGGTGATCCATATGGAAAATGAAAAGATGCATGACTGGTATAACAACTATTTGAGCGATCATAATATGATAAGCTGCGCTGTTGATCTTTAATACCAAACCATATCGGCATCATATCGGCATGTGAAAAAAGTGAAAAAACATGTCGGTATGATGCCGTTTTCGTTGAAAAGTGGGGGGGGTAGCGGTATAATAAATTATTACGAGGAATGTGATATGAGCACGACAGATGAACGGATTGAAAGGATCCATACCGTTCTGATCCGTTCCTGTTCAGATACAGGCAGACAATAAGCATCCGGGAGAGAAGAAACCCGACATCATACCAAGGAGGATTCACGATGAGAAAGATCCTGAACAGTGCAAAAAGAATGATCGTAGTAACAGTATCTGCTTCTATGCTTGTGACATCGCTTCCTGCATCAGTACTGGCTGCAGAGCCTGAAGTAGCAGCCGGTGATGCGGAAGCATATCTTGCCAACGTAAGCGGTCCTGATGTTGCTGACTACGCAGAGGCTCAGGATGACATCTCAACGTCCGGAGATATGGACGCCGTAGCGAATGATCCTGAGGAAAGCCCTGATGAGAGCCTGTCCGGTGATGATCCTGCCGATCAGGAAGATGCTGTAATTTCTGATGATCCCATAGATGATGATACGGATGCTGATGATACATCTGAAGAAGAAACAGATGCAGAAGAGTTATCAGAAGAGGATGATGAACTGTTCGGACTGGAAGAGCCCGAGGAGACAGAGCCTCTCGGCGATCATGCACCATTCGTGGTGACCGGAGACGGCACTGAAGCCGTGGC
>JAGCXZ010000330.1 GCA_017961065.1 Lachnospiraceae bacterium | reverse complement strand
TTTGGGACTGATCGGAAACACACCTCTGGTAGAGGTGACCAATATTGAAAAGGAACTGGATCTGAAAGCGACCGTTCTGGTAAAGCTTGAGTATTTCAATCCGGCGGGCAGTGTGAAAGACCGTATTGCCAAAGCCATGATCGAGGATGCTGAGCAGAAAGGTCTGCTGAAAGAAGGATCCGTCATCATCGAGCCCACCAGCGGCAACACCGGTATCGGCTTAGCGTCCATCGCAGCTGCAAAAGGATACCGGATCATCCTCACGATGCCGGAGACCATGAGCGTGGAACGCAGAAACATCCTCAAGGCTTACGGTGCCGAACTGGTGCTTACGGAAGGCGCAAAGGGCATGAAGGGTGCGATCGCAAAGGCAGAGGAACTTGCGGCAGAGATCCCGGACAGCTTCATCCCGGGCCAGTTTGTCAATCCCGCCAACCCTGCCATCCATAAGGCAACGACGGGCCCCGAGATCTGGAACGATACGGACGGTAAAGTGGATATCTTCATCGCAGGCGTCGGAACGGGCGGAACCGTTACCGGAACGGGCGAGTACTTAAAGGAGCAGAATCCCGCGATCAAGGTTGTAGCGCTTGAGCCGGACGATTCACCGGTCCTTTCGGAAGGCAAACCCGGTGCGCACAAGATCCAGGGGATCGGTGCAGGATTCGTGCCGGATGTTCTGAATACCGGTGTCTATGATGAGATCTTCAGAGCCAAAAACGAAGACGCTTTTGCTGCAGCCAAACTGCTTGCAAAGAAGGAAGGCATCTCTGTGGGAATCTCTTCGGGCGCGGCGCTGCACGGTGCCATCGAACTGGCAAAGAAGAGTGAGAACGCAGGTAAAGTCATCGTTGCCCTGCTTCCGGACAGCGGAGACAGATACTATTCAACAGCACTGTTTACGGAATGATACCTATTTCTTCCGAACAAGATAACCTCCAAAAACAACCCGCCGCCGGTTAACGGCAGTGTTCATAAGACAGTAACGCAAAATGAGCACTGTCGCGGTGGACTGGCAAAAAAAGAAGAAGTCTGAAAGGAACATACCTTCCAGACTTCTTTTCTTATTAAAATAAATAATGAGACGGTTTATGCTTTTACATCCACCTCACCGCCTATTATCTTGGCAATCCTTTTGTAAATCCCGAAACATTATCTACAAATCCCATAGCCGGTCTCCTTCTTCACATTCAGAACATCTTCTCAAGGTTCTCATCCAAAGTATAATTATAAGAATCCGTCACCTGTCTTATTATTTCAGTGAACATGTCTGATGAATCCGTATATCCGAGAAGTCCGCCGGTTACCAGCCAGTTATTGTTATAGTGAATATCTGACGTCTTAAGATATGTATTAGGACCATCAAACGATACAGCCCCATCTTTATATTGGATAACATTCCAGAACTCAACGGGAATATACATCTTAACAGGTTCAAAGTAAGTATCCCTTACAAGCCTGTCTTCCGAATTAGGGTCCGCCATACTTGTACAATCTATGCTGTATACAAGGTATGTAACATTAGTCCTGCCATATGCGGGTATCGTCTTCGAAAGTAAGAATGCAGATCCTTCATACGTAAGGTCTCCTGTTTGAACACACCCCTCATAGTCCACAAGGCGACTGTTTATCAGATCTTCTGCTTCTTTTTTCATTTTTGTAAGAGCATCCCCCTCAATCTGATCTAATGAGTTCAGGTACTGGTCAACATCTGCTTCCGACACTGTATATGTATTCTCTTTTCTGGACAGTGTATATCCCCTGTTTAGCAGATTCTCTTCATTAGTTTTACATGTAACCTTAATTGAATCACCGACACTATATCCTTTATTATAATCGTAGTCACTCTCATAGCTGAGCGTACCAATATCACCGTTAACAGAACTTGCGTTCATTCGCATCTCTACCATAGGAGCTACACCTGAGAACTCAACAGTGAAATATTTTTCATCGAACGGATCTATTTCCTGAACAAGTGCAAAATCATTTTCACCGAACTTATGTGTCCACTCCTCTTTTGAAAACTTTATCTTGTTTTCCTTTGCGATCTGCTTGTTATATTTAAACATCAGGGTAATCTCCTGTCCATTTGAGAAATCCTGCTTTGGAGACACCTCGACTTTAAGTGAATTCTTCAGATTACTTATGGCCTTTTCGGTAATATCGGGATCATTCTCTCTTATAAGATCCTCAATAGCATCTTTATCTATTTCTACATCTACATTTCCATGTCCATTAAATCCTTCGGGTGTAATATATACATTGGCAACAGTATCAATCGTTACTGTTGAAGATTTGAACACTATTATTGCGATTATTCCGCAAATCAAAAGTACAGCGGCAACAGCTACTATAATCAGTCCCTTAAGATGACCACCTGAACGGGATTTGTTTTCCTTCGCTGTTTTTCCTGTTCCGACAGTTCCATTGGTAACTTTTTTAACCTGCTGAGTTCCGCACTCGCCACAAAACATCGCGTCATCTTCAAGTTGATTTCCACAGACTTTACAATACTTCATGTTTATATCCTCCTTTTCTGGTATCAGATCCGTCATAGTTGAACGACCATCCAAATTTGGAGGGTCGTATTTGCATGATCGCGCTTTTTATTTTAGCATATTGTGAATATCTCCACAATGTCCATTTTCACAATCATTCACTATAATTTGGTGATAGAAGGATGTGATTTTTATCATCAGTTATAAGCCGTTTTGGGATACTCTGAATCGCAAAAAAATCTCACAATACTATTTGTTGAAATCCGGAATCGACAACAAGACCCTTGATGGTATAAAAAAGGGGAAAAATATCACTTTGCTCACATTGGAAAAGTTATGTGCTTTATTGGAATGCACTCCAAATGATATAGTTGAATTCCTAAACGAAAAGCAATCCTGAATCTATTGGTTTAGAATAAAAAACGCCCAACCGTTTAAGTTGAGCGTTTTTATTATCCTCTGCAATTCAGGTACAATTCATTAAAACAGAAAGTACCGCTAAGGAAACATCCCTTAAATTGCTGCCACAAATCTGTAAAATATTATATCACATATATGTAAGGCACTCGACCTCATAAATGTAAAGCAGGATTGCACATATATGTTAAATTCGGAAGTAAAGAAATTGATATGGGCGCCGAACATCTATGCAAGATAGAAAGACTCATTGAAGAGTACAACAAAAAGGAAAAACAGGTCCAGCTAAGATTGCCGGATCTTAAGCTTGTCATAACCGCGACTGAATATGGTTATAAGCGTGAAGACGGCGTATATGTCATTCCTATCGGATGTCTGAAAAATTAGCCACAAACTATAATTACTGTCTTATGACGCCCCGCCTAACCCCGGGGCGGGTTGTTTGATCTTGCAGGACAAACTGCAGAAGATCTGTCGCACAATGTCTGACGTGTGACGAAATGTGCTCCGATGTGGTATAATATGTGGAAATCGTTCTACGACAGAAGAACATCCCGGAGCATAGGCAAATGAAAACGGTTCTTTTTACCATTCAGTATATATCGATCGCAGGTCTGTTCCTGGAGTGCCTGATCGTTTTCAGGCGCTGGAAGTCCATGCTGAACGGTTATCTGTTCTTAAGCTGCGTGGCAGGACTTGTCAACAATCTCGGCTATCTGGTCGAAATGAAATCCCAGTCGATGAATTCGTATCTTGCGGCCTTGAAAATGTCCTATGCGGGCCGTGTGTGGCTCGGTCTGTTCCTGCTGCTCTTTGTTGCCGAACTCACCGGAACAAAGATCAAGCCGGTTTTCAGATACCTGCTCCTGGTTCCGAACATCATCACTTATGTGATCATTCTCAATATTTCGCACAATTCGCTTTACTATACCTATATCGCTTTTGAAAAAAGAGGCGCGCTCCCGCGTCTCGAACACGGCAACGGACCGGTACACCACATTTACATGGCGATGCAGGTCATCTACATCGGCGCCGGCCTGTTCATGCTCTTCCGGAAGAGAAAACGGGAAAAGGACACGGTTACCAGAAACCGTCTTTTCGTGGTCATGCTTGCGATCCTTGCCGAAGGCTTCTTCTTCCTGCTGCAGGTGATCGGCATCGCAGGTATCACGGAATATTATGATTTTACCATGCTCGGATCTTTCGTCGGAACGATCTGCATGTTTGTGGCGATCTTCTCCTATGACCTGCTCGGGACCAGAGAGATCGCGCGTGAATTCGTGATCGACAGGATCTCGGAGGCGATCATCGCGGTGGATGATGCAGGCCTGATCCGTTATTTTAACGAACCGGCAAAACAACTGTACCCCGAACTGGCAGAGGGACAGCAGACCATGCCGGAGGCCTTGATTGAGGCGGCTCAGAGGGGCAGTACCATCAGCATCCGGGACAGGATCTACATGCCCGAGGAAAACGCGCTGATCAACGAAGGCACCAGCTACGGAAAACTCTACGCGCTGGTGGATGAGACCGACCATATCCGCTACATGGATGAACTGCAGAAGCAGAAGGACATCGCGGACAAGGCCAATGAGACCAAGAGCCTGTTCCTGGCCAACATGTCCCATGAGATCCGGACTCCGATCAACGCTGTGCTCGGCATGGATGAGATGATCCTGCGGGAGAGCACGGAGCGATCGATCCGCTCCTATGCGTCGGACATCATGTCGGCCGGAAAAACCCTGCTTTCCCTGATCAATGACATCCTGGATCTGTCCAAGGTCGAAGCCGGCCGGATGGAACTTGTGCCGGTACAGTACGAGCTTTCTTCGCTCATTAACGATCTGATGAACCTGATCCGCGACCGCGCGGTCAAAAAGGGACTGAAGTTTACGGTGGATGCCGATCCGAAGATCCCGCATCTTCTGTACGGGGATGAGACAAGGATCAGGCAGTGTGTCCTGAACCTGCTGACGAATGCGGTGAAGTATACGGAGAACGGCTCCGTGATTTTGCATGTAACGGGAGAACCAAAGGATGATACGCACATCATGCTCGGATTTGCGGTGGAGGATACCGGGATCGGCATGAAACGGGAGGACATGGAGAAACTGTTCAGCCCGTACAAGCGCCTGGAGGAGAAGCGGAACCGTGCCATTGAAGGAACGGGGCTTGGCATGAGCATCACGCATCATCTGCTGAAGCTGATGGGAAGCGAGCTCAAGGTGGAGACCGAATACGGAAAAGGCTCCAACATCTCGTTCCTGGTGGAACAAAGGGTTGAGGACAAGACCGGGATCGGCGAGCTTTCCGCAAGGATCGGTGAAGGCTCCCGCGAGGAGGAAAGTAACTACCGCGAACTGTTCCACGCACCGGATGCAAGGATCCTGGTGGTGGATGATACGGAGATGAACCTCTCCGTCATAGAGAACCTGCTGCACAAAACGGAGATCAGGATCGATACGGCGCTTTCGGGACGGGATGCGATCATGCTGGCTTCTTCCAATCCGTACGACGTGATCTTCATCGATCACATGATGCCCGATATGGACGGGATCGAGACGCTGCAGCACATCCGCACGGAAGGAAAGAACACGGCAACGCCTGCGGTCGCGCTGACGGCCAATGCGGTCTCCGGCGCGCGAGAGATGTACTTAAACGCAGGATTTACCGACTATATATCCAAGCCGGTAGACGGGGTCAGACTGGAAAAGAAACTGAAATCCCTTCTTCCGCAGGACAAACTGATGGAGCCCGCTCAGGCGGAAAAACCGGAGGATCTTTCCGCGCCGGTATCAACCCACATCATGGTTGTGGATGATGATGAGACTGTCTGCGAGCAGATCCGGGAGATCATGTCATCCCTTTATGACGTCATGATCTGTCATTCGGGCAAAGAGGGCGTATCAGCCGCAAAGAACGATCCGCCGGCACTCATCCTGCTGGATGTGCATCTGACCGACGAAACGGGATTTGCCGTTATGGAGGAACTGCGCAGGGATCACCGGACATCCGATATCCCGGTGCTGCTGATCACGGGCGATGAAGACTTTGCCACGGAAGAGAACGGGTTTAAGAGCGGCGCCTCCGACTTTATCCGTAAGCCTCTGGTGCCGGATATATTACGGCAGAGAGTGAAGCGGATCATCGATCTGCACCGGTATCAGCGTTCGATCGAGAATGAAGTCAAAAAGCAGACGGACCGCAGCCGGAGACTGACGCGCGAGATGATGCTGGCGCTGTCCAAGACAGTCGATACCAAGGACCACTACACGGTCGGTCATTCCCGCAGGGTCGGCGCACTGTGCGCGGAGATCGGCAGAAGACTCGGCAAGTCTTCCCTCGAACAGATCAAGCTGTATGAGATCGGCCTGCTGCACGATATCGGAAAGATCGGCGTCCATGAGGATATCATCCGCAAGAACACCAGACTGTCCGATGAAGAGTTTAAGGCCGTTAAAGAACATACCGTCAAGGGTTATGAGATCTTAAAGGAGATCACGGACATGCCGGAGCTCTGCGAGGGGGCCAGATGGCATCACGAACGCTTTGACGGAAGCGGATATCCGGACGCACTCAAGGGAGAGGAGATCCCGGAATTCGCCAGGATCGCCTGCATCGCGGACTGCTATGACGCGATGACGAGCACCAGGACCTATTCGGTTCCGAGAGAGCAGGCAGAGGTCAGAGCGGAGATCGTCCGCTGCCGCGGCAGCTGGTTCGACCCGCAGATCGCGGATGCTCTGCTGGCCATGATCGATGAGGACAAGGACTACCGGATGCAGGAAAACGCATCCAGCGGTGAGGTATGGCAGTCCTATGAGAAATTATGGGAAAATCACGAGAGCCCGGACGGCACGGCGCAGGAAACGGTGAAGCTGCCGGAGGACCTTTTACACCTTCAGGATCTTGATACGGCAGCAGGCCTGAAAAACTGCGGGTCCGTGGACGGATATCTGGCGGTGCTCGGGGTCTTTCATCAGACAGCCGGCGCAAAAGCCGATGAGATCGCTGCCTTCCTGAAACAGGATAACATCAAAGACTATACGATCAAGGTGCATGCGCTCAAGAGTTCCGCAAGGATCATCGGCGCGGGCGCGCTTTCGGCGCTGGCCAAGGATCTGGAAGATGCCGGAAAGCGTGAGGACGTGACTTTCCTGCATACACATACGGATGAACTGCTTGCCATGTACCGGTCGCTTAATGCGGAACTGACATGTCTGGACGGGAATAAGGAGACGGGAGAAAAACTGGAGGATAAAGCCTTAAAGGAGGCTTATCAGACGATCCGCGAGATCGCGCAGAGCATGGATTATTCGCTGATGGACCGGATGCTTCAGGATCTCGGGAACTATCAGCTGGCAGAAAAAGACCGGGAGAATGCGGACCGGATCGCCGGGTGCCTTACGCAGCTTGACTGGGACGGGATCGACCGGATCGCCGCAGATGCCATGGAGCGTATGCGCTGACCTGTCTGAAACGGATCGATAAACGGGAGGAATATCATGAAAAACAGAAAAGACATCAGAAAGGTTCTGATCATCAGCACAACGGACAGTTTTCTGGCCAAAAGCCTTATGGCCAAACTGGAAGATGCCGGCGTTGAGACGGAATTCACGCATGCCGGGATCGAAGACGTGCAGACGCATATGAATGACGTTGCGCTGGTGCTTTTCTTTATGAACGAGGAAACGGAAGTCATGCCGGAGATGCTTGTCTACCTGAAAGATACGATCCAGGACAGGGATCTGGGGCTGTTCCTCATCGGGGATGATGCGCAGGAAGATACGGTCAAAAAGACGATCCCCGAACAGATCATTACGGAATGCTTCAGGAGACCGCTTGATATTGACGCCCTTGTTAAGAAGGCATGTACGTATCTTGCGGAGAATACGGGAGAGAAGCGAAAGAAGACGGTTTTGATCGTGGATGATGATATCACGTATATGCGGATGATCTATGAATGGTTAAAGGACAGTTACCATGTCGGCATGGCCTCAAGCGGCGTGCAGGCGATCAGTTATCTGGCCAAGAACAAGGCGGATCTGATCCTGCTTGATTACGAGATGCCGATCGCGGACGGTCCGCAGGTGCTTTCGATGCTGAAGAACGATTCCGAGACCGGACAGATCCCGGTCATGTTCCTGACAGGGCACGGTGACAGAAAAAGCGTGCTGTCTGTCGTAAGCTTAAGCCCCGTGGACTATCTGCTCAAGACGATAGACCGCGAGACGCTTTTAAACAAACTGAACACGTTTTTTGCGAAAGGGTAGGGAATGCTTACGTTTTCTGCATGAAAATGTCGAGAAGATCGTGCAGATGACTGCTGGCCTCATTGACATCGTCCAGGTTGGTGTCGCCGGGCAGGATCATTTTGTTGGTGCCGTGGTAATCGCTCCCGCACGAGGAGAGAAGATCAAAACGGTCGGCAAAGGACAGCATCATGTTCTGCTGTTTGGGTGAAAAGCCGGAATAATAGCATTCCAGACCGCGCAGACCGTACTCCTTTAATTCGCCGATCCGCCGTTCGAGTTCGGCATCATCCAGCAGCTGGCTGCCGTCGCCGAATACGGCATGGGCAAGGACCGGGATGCCGCCGCTCTCAAGGATCGCCTCGATCGCTTTCTGCGGGGGGATCGCAGGTGTGCGTGTCTTGATCTTATTCAGGTAATTGACGAATGCTTCCTCGCGATCTTTTGCGTATCCGTATCTGACAATGAGATTTCCGATATGCGGTTTCCCGGGATTGTTCAGAGACAGGATCTGATCGATCTCTTCCTGCGGGAAAGTCATGCCGTAGGTATCCTTAAGCGCATTCAGACGTATATTGACCTTCTCCATACGCAGATTGTGCGTATAGTTCACAAGTTCCACGATCGGAGAGTTGTCTGTGCGGTAATTGTAGCCGAGGATATGGTATTTTCCCTTTTCGTCGCGGCAGGATAATTCCACGCCGTTCACGAAAAAGGGATCGTCTTCTTTGAGCAGTTCCCGGATCTGCAGACAGCCTTTGACGGCATCATGATCGGTAACGGAAAAGATCCCGATCCCGGTTTCTTTTACCACACCTATGATGCCTGCCGCCGAATCCGTGCCGTCCGAAACGGCCGTGTGCATATGAAGGTCTATGTATTTTGGATAAGTGTTCATGACACCAAAAGAGTATCTTTTTTTTGCAAAACTGTCAATCTGTGTGTATGATATACTATTATGACTAATTTCAGAAAATGTATTCCGGCGGCGCTGGTAGTTATGTCAACCATTTTGCTGTGCGGTTGCGTGGCTGACCCGTATGCGATCGCCCGGAAATGGATCGGATCGGAACAGGAGACACCCGTGCAGCCTGAAGCAGTAGCGGATGAGGCTGCAGCGGATGCTTTGGAAACACCGGATCTTCATCAGGAGATCTTAAGGAATGAGATCTCGGGACTTCAGTCCGAGGAGAGTAAAACCAAACCTTTGCTGTCAAAGCATCTGAAACTGACACTGCCTGACAGTGGCTGGGATGTATTTGCGCCGGCGAGCGCGTCGCATCCGGACTACCGTTTCAATCCGTCGATCATGATCCAGCCGGACGGACGGATCGATGCCTGGTTTTCCGCTCCGGGAGACGGCTACCGTGAATACGACTACATTACATACAAATATTCGGAAGATCTCGGGCAGACATGGTCGGATGAGACCGTGGTCTTAAGCCCGACCCCGAACTCCCCGGATTCTCTGTCTGTGTGCGATCCGGATGTGTTCTGGTACAAGGGATATTATTATATAGGTTATTCCTCAACGATCAACAAGAAGGCAAAGGGCCTTTGCAACAGCGCTTTCATTGCCCGCTCCAGGAATCCCGCGGGACCGTATGAAAAATGGAACGGGCAGGGCTGGGGCGGCCTTCCGGTGCCTTTCGTGTATTTTGACGGCGTCAATATCGGCTGGGGCTGCGGAGAGCCATCCTTTGTCGTAAAAAACGATGTACTCTATGTCTATACCACCAAGGACTCCTATTCCGACGAGCCCAAGAGGATACGTCTGACGGAAGTACGTACGGCGGATCTGACGGATGAAAACTGGCCGGCAGCTCTGCAGTACTGTGGTGTGGCCGTAGACCGCTCGGATAC
>JAGCXZ010000329.1 GCA_017961065.1 Lachnospiraceae bacterium | reverse complement strand
ATCACCGCGGCTCAAACTGATACGGAACAGTGTTGCAAGCGCCGTCACCGTTGTGATCGCGTCTTTATAACGGTTACTCTCGATCATCCAGACAACAGAGTCGAGCGTATTGTAAAGGAAATGCGGGTTGATCTGCGACTGGAGCGCATCGAGCTCACTTCGTCTTTTATCCCTCTGCTCCTTTACCATGTCATCCATCAGTTTGCGCATCTGCTTGACCATGGAATTGATGGTCCTGCCAAGGTGCATCAACTCGTGCGAGCCGCCGATGTAGATATTGTCAACATCCAGATTACCTTCCTCAAGCTTTCGCACGCTGTCATCGAGCCGGCGCAGCGGGTCCGTAACCCTGGAAGAAATGAACATATTACCAAAGAGCACCAGAATGATCGTGACCGTTAAGATGATCAGCGTGAACAGTCTGGTCTGTGTCAGGCTCAGCGTCAATTCCCTTGTCGGCGTAACGCTGACGATCTTCCAACCCGTGTACCCGACGGTCTTAACAACAACGGAACGTTCTTCGCCGCCAAAGTTCTCGATATGGTCTCCGTCCTCATACGCAGACGCCGCCATGTTGTTCTCATCCATCAGCCCCGAGTAGATCGCTTTCTGCTTCGGGTGATAGATGATCTCGCCGCCGCGGTCCATCAGATAGACGTAGCCACTGCTCTTCTCGTTGACCTTGCCAAACATCTGCTCGATCGCGGAGAAATTCATATCAACGAGCAGAACGCCCCTGCTGATGTTACCGAGGTCCGTCAGCTCCACGCTGCGGCTTAAGGATACGACCCAGTTGTAGCGGTAATTACTGTTTTCGAACAGGTTCTGTACATGCGGCGTGGAAAAATGGATATCTGCGATCTTTTCCTCGGCCATCTTAAACCACTCCTGCGTTCTGAAATCCACGCCTTCCTTGCGGTTTGCGACCGGGGACGCGCAGACCAGAGTACCGTCGTCCCTGACGCAGGCGATACTGATCAGATTATCTTTATTGGCCTCATACAGCAGATCCATCTCTTCCACGAAGGACTCTGTTGCAAGGTCTTTTTTCTTGATCTCGGAATAGTAAAAAGAATCCGAAACACTCATCATATTCCGGATATAGGTATTCAGATTCCAGCTCACCTGCTCCAGAACCTGCTTATCGTTTTCGATGGCGTTTTTCCTGGCATTTGCGGAAAACTGCGAATAAAGGGAAATGCCGAGGATCACCATACCGAATACCGCGATCAGCGTAAAGGAAATGGAAATGATCAGCTGGATGCTGCGCCTCTTATATATGTTTTTGATCAGACCGAGCAGACGGTCGATTTTCTTTTTCATACGTTCCGTTATTCAGGCGTGTTTTTCTGTCTGTATTTCGCGGGTGAAACCCCGAACTGCTTCTTAAAGACATAGCTGAAATAGGTGGGCTCCTCGTAACCGACCATACCGGCGATCACGTAGCTCTTCTCATCCGTGTTCTCCAGCAGCGATACCGCCTCCTCCATACGGATCTTCGTGAGATAGGCCACAAAATTCATGCCGGTCTCTTTCTTGAAGATCGACGAGAAATACGTCGTACCGACGCCCAGATGCTGGCAGACCATGTCCACGGACAGGTGGGAATCCTTGAAATGATCTCTGATATAAGCGGTCGCCTTTTCTCCAAGCACCTTTGTCGCGTCCTGCCTGTTTTGGCGGATGCAGTGCATCAGGTTCTCGCTGAGTTTCAGGATCCATTCGCTCATTTCGTCAAAAGAATGCAACAGTTCGATCTTGTCAAACAGTTCCTCGGGTTTTTCCTGCTCCTGCTCAACGCGGTAAACGGCAGCCAGACGGTTCAGTTCGATCGCGATCTCGATACACCACATGCGGAGCAGCGGCATGGAAACGGATGATTTTTTCATATGGCCAACAATGTCGTCCACCGCTTCCCGGATCGAAGCCGAATCCCCGATCTTGATCTGACGCAGCAGGTTCTCGATCAGCTGCTCGTCAAGCGTTGTCACCTCGCTGCTCTTTGGCTCCACGTCGCCGATATAGATCGCCTGGTTGTCCGCAAGCAGCATCCGGTACATGGAAGCTTCCCTGGCCTCCGAATAGGATCTGGAGATATCCCTGATGTTGCCGTATACCTTACCGATCCCGGCCGTTGTATCCAGACCGTACTGTTTCTTCGAAGTCTTGCAGATCTGATCCATGGACGAAATAAAGCGGTTGTGCGCCTGCGTGCTTTTGAGGCCCACGATCACGACAACCGATCCCAGATAGTTCATGCACATGCAGTCAAAATAATCCGCCAGGCGTTCCTCCGCCAGGTTGCGCAATGACACGCCGAGCAGACCCGCGCTTAATGGCTGCTTTCCGTCCGTATCTTCTTCCTGCGTAAGGATCCCGACCGAATAGAAAGAAGCATCCAGTTTCATGCCGTAATCTGCCGCGTCGCGTTCGATCTGATCCGCACCCAGCCTTCCTTCCAGCAGGTTGACCAGAAACTGCTCCTTTAAGATCGGCAGGCTGTCCTCATAGAACCTGTTCAGCTGTTCGATATTATGACGTCTGTCAAAATCATCATCCAGACGTTCCTTGATCCTTTCAAAGACCTTGATCAGCTCATCCGCGTTGATCGGCTTGAGGATGTATTCTTCCGCCTCCAGCCTGATCGCTTCCTGCGCGTATTCAAACTCATCGTAACCGGAAAAGATGATGATCCTGGTCTCCGGCATGATCTCCTTGAGTTTGCGGCAGAAGGTCAGGCCGTCCATGAACGGCATCTGGATATCCGTCAACACGACATCAGGCGTATACAGTTCCGCCTTCTCCAGCGCGTCCTCTCCGTTTTCGGCTTCCGCGACAACGCGATAGCCGATCGCCTCCCAGTCCACGCATTTGGCGATCGCCTCTCTGGCATCCGCCTCATCATCCACAAGCATTACTTTGTACAATTCCATTTTAACCACCGTTACCTGTTTATTTTATGACCGCGCCTAAGGCTGCGGCACCGTATGATCACTGAAAGAGCTGTTCACGGGTGTAATACCCGCCCTTGATCAGGATCTCCTCATAATTATCCTTATCGATCACGACCGGATCGCAGAGATAGGACGGCACCGTCAGCACGTTATTGTCGTACTGCGTCGTGTCGTTGATCTCCGGCTCACCGTTTTCCAGGAGCGCCTGCACCATCGTCACGCATTTTGATGCCAGTACCCTGGTGTCCTTATAGATCGTCATGTCCATCTTGTCATTGGCTAAGTTTCTGATCGCCGGTTTCTCGGCGTCCTGTCCGGTGATCATCGGCAGCTTCGCGTTCGGCAGTTTCGCCTCCCAGGCCGTCAGGATACCGTATGCAAAACCGTCAAAAGCGGAGCAGGCAATATCCAGATCTCCCTGCGGGTAAAACTCCTCGATCAGTTTCCGGCAGCGTTCTTCTGCCGTAAACTCGGACCAGCGCAGGATGCATGTTTCCTCAAACTTCGTGCGTCCGGATCTGCAGATCAGCGCTCCGTTGTCCAGATACGGCCGCAGTGCTTCCATGACACCGTTGTATAAAAAGACCGCGTTGTTATCATCCGGCGATCCCATGAAGAATTCGATCGTGTAACTCTTCTTTGCTGCCGTGGCACCCGGCAGATCCATCTTCTCAACGATATAATTGCCGATCAGCGTACCGACTGCCTTATTGTCAAACGAAGCGTAATAGGATACCGCATCCGTATCCATCAGCAGACGGTCATAGGCGATCACGGCGATGCCCTTTGCCTTGGCCTGCGCGAGCACGTCCGTAAGCCGCGTGGAATCGATCGATGCGATCACGAGGCAGTTCACGCCGTTACGGATCATGGACTCGATCTGTGAAACCTGCAGGTCGATGTCATCATCCGCATACTGCAGATCCACCTCATAGCCGAGCGTCTCCAGTTTGGCTTTGATATTCATTCCGTCGTTGATCCAGCGCTCCGAGGTCTTGGTCGGCATGGCAACGCCGACCCGCTTCTGTTCGGTCTCTGCGTCCTCATCCGCGGGATTCTGTTCGGACAGTTTTGTCAGATAATCTTCATCCGGTTTGCTCCATGCCGCATCTTCTTCATTCGAAGCCGAAGCAGGGCCTCCCGCACAGGAAACAAGAGCCGGCAGGGCGCATAGGATGAGCAAAATACATAAGATCTTCCTGATTTTCATTCTTTCATTATAGCATAGAATTTTCTTCAAAGAAAAAGCTGTCTTCTCGTGTGAAAAGACAGCTTTTTTCGAAAAGTTCAAATAAGCATCAGCCTTTTTTACGTTTGGATAATACGTCCATCGTAACGGCGCCGAGAAGAACCGCACCTTTTACGATCTTCTGGATATCCGTGGACCATCCGAACAGGGACATACCGTTGTTCTGGATACCCATGATGAACGCGCCGACAACCGCACCGACGATCGTTCCGGCACCACCGGCAACCGCCGCGCCACCGATGTAGCAGGATGCGATCGCATCCATCTCGAAACCGTCACCGGCCTTCGGTGTAGCGGAACCGTTTCTTGCGGAAAGAACGATTCCGGCTAAGGCTGACAGCATACCCATGTTTACGTATACCCAGAAGAATACTTTCTTGGTATCGATACCGGAAAGGTT
>JAGCXZ010000328.1 GCA_017961065.1 Lachnospiraceae bacterium | reverse complement strand
TGACAAACTGCAGTTCCACGTCGGGGAGATCATTGCCTGCGAAGAGGTACCGAAATCGAAAATGCTTCTGTGCTCCAAGGTGAAGATCGGCAATGAAGTGAAGCAGATCGTTTCCGGGATCAAACAGTACTACAGTGCTGAGGAAATGGTCGGCAAGAAGGTGATGGTTCTTGTGAACCTGAAACCTGCTACGCTGGCAGGCGTGCTCTCAGAGGGAATGCTGCTCTGCGCCGAAGATGAAGAGGGCAATCTGGCACTTATGGTTCCGGAAAAGAAGATGCCTTCGGGAGCAGAGATCTGTTAAGAGGGACATCACATGGCAGAAAGAGAAGAATTCTACTACGATTCCAGAGATGAAAAGCACAGGATCCGGGCACTCAGATGGACCGGCGACGGAGAGATCCTGTGCATTCTCCAGATCGTGCACGGCATGGCGGAGCATATTGAAAGATATGATGCGTTTGCCTCTTACATGGCGGATCACGGAATTCTTGTCGTTGCGAACGATCATCTCGGCCATGGAAAATCAATAGCCGATAAAAGCGAATACGGGTATTTTTGTGAGAAGGATCCGCTGACTGTTGTTGTCCACGACATCCACCGGCTGAAAAAGCTGACGCAGGAAGCTTATCCCGGGAAGCCTTATTTTATCCTGGGACACAGCATGGGGTCCCTGTTGCTGCGAAATTACCTGTTCCGCTATGGAAACGGAATAAACGGCGCTGTTCTGACAGGAACGGCATCACAGCCGGCACTCATGACAAAGCCCGGCCTGCTGCTGTTGCGGCTGATCAAACTGTTCAAGGGTGAGAAATACCGCTCTAAACTTGCCAGCAAACTGGTAAACGGGGACTGCAACGGACGGATCCCGGACAAGAGAACGGAATTTGACTGGCTCTGTAAGGACGAAGCGATCGTTGACCGTTATATTGCCGATGAAGCCTGCGGCTACCTGTTCACGCTGAACGGGTATCTGACCCTCGTAAAGAGCGTGGACAGGCTGAACGATAAAAAGCTTTTATCGGAAATGCCTAAGAACCTTCCGGTGCTCTTCCTTTCGGGGGAAGAAGATCCGGTCGGCAATTACGGGGCAGGCGTAAAACGGGCGTATCAGCAGTTTCTTGATGCAGGCATGAAGGAAACGGAAATGAAACTGTATCCGGGCCTTCGGCACGAGATCCTGAATGAGGCCTGCAAAGAAGATATTTACGAAGAGATACTGGCGTATCTGAAAAAGCATATCTGATCAGGGGAGATAGAGCAGTCTGTTAAGAAGGGAGAATTGAATTATGAAGAAAAAGATCATAAGCATGTTTCTTACGGTGGCTATGATTTTGACTATGGTAAGTCCCGTCATGGCTACGCAGGTCATAACGTTTGATGAGGACGGAACCGGTAAAGTGAAGGATGCCAACAGCGGAACGGTTCAGGACCAGAACGGCGTGGAAGTAAAACAGTCAACGGAATCCACGGCGGTTGGTCAGGCATACATTTCGCTCGGTTCGGATCTGAACCAGACCCAGCTCGGAACGGTACTGGGACTGATGGGATTAAACGTAAACGACCTGGCGAATTATAATGTTGTTTATGTTACAAATGCGGAGGAACACCAGCATCTGGATCAGTATATCCCTTCCTCCGTGATCGGGACCAGATCCCTTTCTTCCGTGTTGGTCAAGCCTGCGGAAAAAGGCCACGGCGTGGTCGTTACAACTAAGAATATCAATTATTGCACAACCAACATGTACAGGAACGCTTTGATCACGGCCGGCGTGGAAGATGCGGATATCGTTGTTGCAGCACCGACCCAGATCTCGGGAACGGCTGCGCTGATCGGCGCGCTCAAAGCCTATGAGCAGATGTCCGGCAAGACCGTCAGTGAAAAGGCACTGGATACGGCGCTGAACGAGCTGGTTACCACGGGTGAACTTTCGGAAGCAGTCGGAAGCACTTCGGATGCGGAAGAACTGATCTCCTACATCAAAGCACAGATCGCTGCGAACGATCTGAACACGGAAGAAGAGATTGAAGCGGCCGTACGGAAAGGCATGAAGGATCTGAATGTTTCGCTGAGCGAGGAAGAGATCAAGTCAACGGTAAGCCTGATGATGAAGATCAAATCGATGGGTATCGGCTTTGATGTGCTGGCTGAACAGGCAGGCGATATCTATGCCAAGTATAAAACACAGATCGATAACGGTACCTTTAACATCAATGATGTGAAACTGGAAGATCTGGGACTCGGTAAACTCATTGCCAAGTCGGTCGGCGGTTTCTTCAAGGATGTCGGGGAGTCGATCAAAGACTTTTTCGGTGGTCTGTTTAAGAAGAAATAATACATCATGGGCGAAACATACACCATCAGAAATCTTTATCAGAACGAATGGGAAGAAGCCACGCAACTGGCCTGGAACACATTCATGATGTTTGAGGCGCCGGACTATGAGCCGGAAGGCGTGCAGAACTTTCGAGATTTTTTAAAAGATCCGACGCTGAAGAAGATGTTCCTTGCCGGTGAGTATCAGGTGTGGGGCGCGTTTGATAATCGTATTATGGTCGGCGTGGTAAGCATCAGGAACCGCAGTCATATATCGCTGCTGTTCGTGGACCGGGATCATCAGCACAAAGGGATCGCAACAGCGCTGTTACAGGCATTGTTCTCATATGCGCAGAGCGAGATGGACGTGAATGAGATCACGGTCAATGCGGCTCCGTATGCGACGGGTTTCTATCACAAGATCGGTTTTGTCGATCTGGCAGGTGAAAAGGTTACAGACGGCATCAGGTACACGCCGATGATCATACATTTACAATCTTTCAAGTAACCGGAGAGTGACATGAGTAGTTTTTTTAACGTGGATGGACCGCTTTTTTCCGGTCTGGACAAAGTAGCAGATCTGTTTTGGCTGAATGTTCTCTTTCTGATCTGCTGTATTCCGATCGTTACGATCGGGGCATCGTCAACAGCGCTGTATTATGTTACACTGAAGATGGTTAAGAACGAAGAGAGCGGTATCACCAAAAGCTTTTTCAGAGCGTTCAAGACCAATTTCAAACAGAGCACGATCATCTGGCTTTTTGCGATGGTAGTCGGCTTTATACTCGGCTTTGATTACCTGTTTATGACGGGATACTGGGCAGACATCAGTACCCTGCCGGGATTTGTCCGCAAGGGAATGCTGATCATTCTGCTGGTAGCGGCACTGTGGTATCTGTTTACGCTGCGGTATGTATTCCCGCTTCTGGCCAGATTCGACAATACGATCAGAAATACGATCAAGAATTCGTTTTTGATCAGCATCCGGCATCTGCCGTATACGATCCTGCTGTTTGGTATCGTAGCCGCGGCTTTTGCCGTACTGTATTTTTTTCCAAAGATGCTGATCTTATGCTTTATCATTCTGTTTTCTCTGGTGGCATACCTTTCGTCCTATATCTTTGTTAAGATATTTGCATACTATATGCCCAAGGAAGAAGAAAAAGATCCGGATGCATTTGTATTGGGCGGAGATGAGCCCGAAAACGCGGAGGAGAAATAAACAACAGGACTATTATCATTTCGGGGGATGAAAATGGCCGGGGCTGCAAAAAAGATCAAAAGGAATATTTCATGGATCCAGTGGATCGTACCAACGCTATTGTTTGCGTTGAGCATGTCTTTCTCGCTTTATTTCTTTAACAATAAGGCAGATATACAGGCAAAACAGGAAGTCATAAACGAGTTCATGAACCAGATGTCCTATTACACAGGACAGTATGAGTTATCCTATTTTTACAGCAAAGCAGCAGCACAGGGTGCGGCAGATTTCTGCATGGATCATCAGGATGATCTTTTCGCAAGTCAGAATGTCGAACTGCTGCAGAGTTTGTGCAGGAACCTTTCTTACAGCAAAGGCTACATCATCAAGTCGGATTATTCGGCGATCGATACCACAAGAAAACAGTATAAGGACATATCTCTTACGGGTGTGTTTTCCAAACTGTCATTTGTAAACGCAGAAATCTCGGACTTCTACCTGGACAAGGCGGGACAGCCGATCGCATATGTCAGTGCGCCGATCAAAACGGAAGATAAAGTTTTGGGCATGATCGTATTTGAATACAAACCCGCTGACATAGGAGAAGTGGTTGATACGCCAAACTATCTTTCATCGAATGTATATGCGCTGGTATCCCGCGACGGTGTCATAGCCGACCGTGCCGGATTTGAAAGCGCATTCATGGAGAAGAATACCAATCTGTATGATAAGTTCGGGACGTATCAGTTCATCGAATCAACAGCCGAGACCATGAAAGCCAACCTTGAAAAAGGAAACGGCGGATATGTGGTCGCAAGACTGAATTCCCAGAATATCCGGTACTTCTTCTACCGGCCGATCGACGAAGGCGGCACATTCTTTGTCATGTCCGTCAACGGCCCGATGATCACCACCAAGATCGAGAATGCCAAAAAGAACGCATCGAATGTGATCATCAGAACGATCGTGATCATGGCGCTCTTTATCATCCTTCTGGCTTCCGTCCTGATCATGAATCTGGCCAAGAACACCAGAGCCAACAAAGAACTGGCCAACAAGGCGCAGACGGATCTGCTCACGGATCTGCTGAATAAGAAGGCAACGGAAGAGAAGATCAAGGAATATCTGGAAGAAGAAGGCAGAGACAAGACATCGATGATGTTCATCCTGGATATTGATAACTTTAAGAACATCAACGATACGATGGGTCATGCATTCGGTGATGAGGTTATCGCAACGCTCGGCAAACAGCTGCGTTCGGAATTCCGCGTGAACGATATCGTGGGCCGTACGGGCGGTGACGAGTTCACGATCTTCCTCAAAGACTTAAAGGATGACAACCTGCTGCGCTCCGAGGCCAACCGTGTTCTCGGGATCTTCAAGAACTTTAAGGTCGGGGAATACACGAAGTATTTTGCGACGGCAAGTATCGGCGTATCCATTTACCCGCAGGATGCGGACAGTTTTGAAGGACTGTACAAAGCAGCGGACCAGGCGCTCTATAAAGCCAAGAACCGCGGTAAGAACCAGATGGCTTTCTACAAAGAAGACTAACCGGTCATGGACAATTTGTATAGGAACTTGAAAAAAGTTTGTGTAAAAAGGTCATGTTCAAAAAACATGGCCTTTGTTATACTCACAAAGTAAGATTTTATTTTGTCATTAAACGGAGGAAAAATCATGGCAAGCTTATCATTAAAGAACATCTGCAAGGTTTACCCGAACGGTTTTGAAGCTGTTAAGGATTTCAACCTTGAGATCGAAGACAAAGAGTTCATTATCTTCGTTGGTCCTTCCGGATGCGGTAAATCCACAACGCTCCGTATGATCGCCGGTCTGGAAGAGATCTCTTCCGGCGAACTGAAGATCGGGGATAAGATCGTTAACGACGTGGAGCCCAAGGACAGAGATATCGCGATGGTATTCCAGAACTACGCTCTGTATCCGCATATGTCCGTATACGAGAACATGGCATTCGGTCTGAAGCTCCGCAAGGTTCCCAAGGATGAGATCGACAAGATGGTTAGAGAAGCAGCAAAGATCCTGGATCTGACTCCGCTTCTTGATCGTAAGCCGAAGGCTCTTTCCGGTGGTCAGAGACAGCGTGTGGCTATGGGTCGTGCGATCGTTCGTAATCCTAAGGTATTCCTGATGGATGAGCCTCTTTCCAACCTGGATGCAAAGCTTCGTGTACAGATGCGTATCGAAATCGCTAAGCTGCATCAGAGACTGGGAACCACCATCATCTATGTAACACATGACCAGACCGAGGCTATGACACTTGGTACCAGGATCGTTGTTATGAAGGATGGCGTGATCCAGCAGGTTGACACACCGCAGAATCTGTATGATAAGCCCTGCAACCTGTTCGTAGCAGGATTCATGGGATCTCCGCAGATGAACTTCCTGGATGCTGTAGTAGAAGTAAACGGCGATGCTGCAAGCCTGAAGGTTGCCGGCAAGTCCATTCCGCTTCCGCCTGCTAAATCCAAGAAGCTGATAGATGGCGGATATGAAGGCAAAACCGTTACATTCGGTATCCGTCCCGAGGATGTATACGATTCCGAGATGTTCATCGAGACATCCCCGCAGAGCGTATTTGAATCTCAGATCAAGGTTTACGAGCTGCTTGGCGCAGAAGTATATCTGTACTTTGATCTGGAAGAGTTCCCGATCACCGCAAGGGTTGATCCCCGTACAACGGCAAGACCGGGCGACACCTGCAAGTTTGCACTGGATGTTGAAAAGATCCACGTATTCGACAAAGAGACAGAGCAGGTTATCACCAACTAGTATTATCCATGATCTTAAGAGCCCTTCGACCGGAAGGGCTCTTTTCATGTTTACGTGAAAAATGA
>JAGCXZ010000327.1 GCA_017961065.1 Lachnospiraceae bacterium | reverse complement strand
CCTAAGGACATCTGGCACACTGTTTTGTGCAGCAGCGGCTCCAGATCCACGAGGCTTGCGTAGAGATCCATCATCTCCTGATAGTCCTGATCCGGGATCAGGTAGATCTCCTTTAAGAGCTTGAAGGATTCGACCAGCGGAAGCGCCCACCAGAGCTGACTGCGCTGTCCGAATACGACGCCGATGTTCTCCGCGTTCTTCGTGCGGTTCTTATAAGGGATGCTGCCGTTTACCAGCAGCTGCCCGCGGCTGGGTTCGAGCACGCCCGTCATCATCTTGATCGTGGTTGATTTTCCCGCCCCGTTCGGTCCCAGGTATCCGACGATCTGACCCCGCGGGATCTCCACCGAGATGTCATCGACCGCGGTGATCGTCTTATAGTCTCTGGAAAACAGGTCCCGGATGCTTCCCTTCAGACCCTCGCGCCTGTTTAAGACCTTGAATTCCTTGACGATCCCTTTCATGATGATCGCTTTTTCATTCGTGTTCTGCTCTCTCATCGCTTTCTCCTCTCTTGCTGTGCTGTTCCCGGGAGCCGGTTTGTGCATCCCCGCACAACCGGTGTTGTAAATTTTGATGATTTGGATTATACTCGTTGTAGGATTTGAAAAATAGTGCTAAATTTCCATGATTTTATAACAATATAACAAGGAGCGTGGAAAATAGTGATAAAAGAATATAAAGGCCTGGTCCGGACAAGAGATGACGGATCGGAGCTGATCAACTACGATGATGCTTCTTTTCCGTCCTATATTTACGACGGATATGTCTACAGCGGATGCACCTGGGAGAAGGTGCCGCACTTTCATAAAGACGTGGAACTGCTGAGCGTATACGGGTCCTGTATGGGATATTCGGTGAACGGTACCAATATTTTCCTGGAAAAGGGTGATACGATCTTTGTGAACTCCGACCAGCTGCATTACTCCTATGCCACGCCGCCGCGTGAGGGACGCTATGTCATCGCCGTTCTGCACCCAAGGCTCCTTTGCGCCAATTATGCCGTGGAAGCCAAGGCGGTTCTGCCGGTCATCACCAGCAAAAAAGTCCCCTTCATCCATTTCAGGAGAGGGGACCGGGATGCGGCGGATATGCAGGCGCTTGTGATGAAGCTGCATAAACACGACTTCGGGAACGAGTTCCTGATCACGAAGACTTTTTTTGAGATCTGGGGACTCATCATGGACCGCGTCAACGAGTCCGGAGAATTCTGCCCGGATGAGATCGTCAACCACGACGTGCACAATGATATCTTAAAAGCCATGATGAATTACGTGGACAAGAACTATATGAAAAACGTCACGCTCAATGAGATCGCCGGAGCCGGCGGTGTCAGCAGATCTCTGTGCAATTCGATCTTCAACAAGTACACGAACATGACGCCGATCGAATACATCATGCACTTTCGGACCAGAAAAGTAGCCGATCTGCTGCAGTCCGGAACATTTTCCATGTCGGAGATCGCAGAGCAGACCGGCTTTTCGAGTGCCAGTTATATGACAGAAACTTTCAAGAAATTCTATAAATTCTCACCGCGGGATTACAAGAAAAACATCGAGCAGCAGAACCGGGAATCCTAGTGTACATATACGACCGTACCAATCCCTACCATGTTGTAAAGCAGGATCGCCTGGTCATGCGGGATGTTCACGCAGCCGTGCGAGCCGTTGCTCTTGTAGATGTTGCCGCCGAACTGCTTTCTCCAGGTCGCGTCGTGAATGCCGCAGTTCCCGGAAAAACGCATCCATCTGTCCACCCAGACGTTCCAGGTCGGACCCGTCAGGTATTTACCGGGAATGCAGCTGTTGATCTGGAAAAGACCGCGCGGCGTGCTCCTCCCCGGACTGCCCGTTACGCAGGGCGTCATCAGTACGGGAACGCCTTCGCTGTAATATGTCAGGATCTGATTGTCGATGCTCACATCCACATAGGTCAGTTTCGATCCCGCAGGATCCAATACGGGCTGCGTCACTTCCGGCGTTACGGGTACGGTAACCTCGGGGAGCGCGGGTACAGCCGGTACGACCGGTACTACCGGTGTGGTCGGAACGACCGGTGTTGTCGGGAGCGTCAGTTCAGGCATCGCAGCCAGCACCGATTCCGGAATGTTCGCATAGAGCGACGGATCCAGCGTCAGAGCCTCGGTCGCATAAACCGGTCTGACAAATGCCAGAAATGCCGCAACAAAGGCCAGGACCGGCAGAAAACGAAGCAGTTTCTTTTCGTGGTTCATCACAATTTCCCCCTCTGTGAAAAAACAATCATTACCCTGCCATTTTATCGTGTTTTTACGGCAATTTCAATGAAAAAATGCGCAAAAATCCGCATTTGGCATTTCAATCCCGATGTGTTACTGTAAGGATAGCCCGATGCCGGAACGGCATCGCACGTAACCTGCCCGGTGCGGCAGGCCCAAACACATAAAAAGGAGGCATACCAGGGAAGAACTGAAGAAAAAAGTTGAAGAGATCGTTGCAAGATTAAAATCCGATCCGAAGTCACTCGAAGACTTTGGATCGGATCCGGTAAAAACGATTGAAAATCTGTCCGGGATCGATATTCCCGACGGTATGGAAGACAAGATCGTTGCCGGTGTGAAAGCCGCCCTTGCAGGCGAGAAAGCCGGCGGGATCATCGACGCGATCAAGAACCTCTTCTGATCACATAACAAGATCGGTCTCGATCAGCCAGCCGTCCGTGCCGTACTTTCTGAGATGGATCGTCATCGGGCTCACTTGCTGCCCGTTCTCATACGCATCCACCGTGATGTATGCGTCCGTGGCGAACGCTTTCCCGAGCCACTCGGCTTTGAACGGGATGCTTTCATAGAAACCGCCGGAGTACTTGACATCCTTGATCTCCAAGTCCAGATGCGGGATCTCATCACCCAGTCCGAGCATCGGAAGGAGTCCGGCGAATGCTTCCAGATCGCCGCTGTCGAGTCCCACAAGGCCCAGAACCGAGTCGGCAAGCCCGAGCAGTCCGTCGTATTCGTTCTGGATCGTCGGACAACAGCATCCGACGAAGCCGCGCAGATCAAGATTATTCAGCGCTTCAACAGCACTGTTTACGGTTTTTTCCGGGCCGTCGACAAAATGTTTGACGTAAAGGGCACCACCGCCTATGAGAATCGCGAGTACGACCGCGATCACAACGAAAGGTACCCAGACTTTTTTCTTTTTTTTGACAGGTTTCGCGCCATCCGGGCCTGCTGATTGTGCCTGCGCATAATTTGCCGGGCCCTGCGCGTAACCCATAGGAGCCTGCCCGACATTCTGCGGTCCCCGGGCATATCCTGCAGGACTCTGCGGCGCGTAGTTCGCCGGGCCCTGTGCGTAGTTTGACGGTCCCTGCGGCGCCGGTGCGCCGGTCACGGGCGCCCCGCATTTCGGGCAGAATCTGCTGCTGTTTCCGAGCGCAGCTCCGCATTTATCACAAAACATAGATTACCTCCGTAAATGATCCCAAATAACAAATCCCATAGAAACGATATTTACTGAATGACCGGTGAACCGCATGCCGGGCAGAACTGACTGCTGGGTGCCAGCGGCTTGCCGCAGTTTGCACAAAAAGATGCAGCCTGCTGCTGCGGTACCATATTGACCGGTCCCGCTGCAGGTCCCTGCGCGTAATTTGCCGGACGCTGATTGTAATTCTGCGGTCCCTGCGGATAACCTGCCGGGCCCTGATTATAGTTCTGCGGTCCCTGCGGATAACCAGCCGGTCCCTGATTGTAATTCTGCGGTCCCTGCGGATAGCCTGCCGGTCCCTGATTATAGTTCTGCGGTCCCTGCGGATAACCTGCCGGGCCTGCCGACGGCCCCTGCGCATAGCCTCCCGGGCCTTGTGACGGGCGCTGCGTGCGGTTGGAGATCTCCGATGCCAGACCCTGTGTCAGTTCCGTTACTCTCTGCTGCACATCCGTTACGATCTCGTGCGTCGATCCTTTCAGAAGATCCCGGTCAGGGTTCAGCGCCCCGATCGCGCAGATCAGCGCCAGACCGATCATGATAAAGAGCAAGATCATATCGATCACAAACCATGCCGTCACGCCGAAATCGCAATAGTACTGTTCCGCAGCATCTTTTACCTTACCCCGGAATACCATCCAGACGATAAAATCAACTGCCAGGAGTGCCGGAACGAGAATGGAAGCGATCCGTTCTTTGATCGCCGCTTTCAGAAACATGATAACAAGAACCGCGATCGGAATGAGCAGTAAAATGAACAACACCGGATGCGCGTCAAACTTCTGGTCGCCGACTTTCATGCCAACAGCGGTACCAACCGCACTGATCTTCATTTTTTGTCCCGAACAGGCGACAAAGAAAGACGGACAGAAGAAGAACACGATACACAGAACGGACAGGGCTTTGATGATGTTTCTCACGGTGAGAATGGCGCTGCCACTCCCGGCATTGTTTTCATTCATTTGAATACCTCCCGACACAGAATTGTTCTTTAGATTCGATACTCTGATTATAATACAACATATGTTATAATGACAATAACGTGAACAAAAACAGGAGGCCCGAAATGGTTGGAATTTACTTAAGCGGAACAGGAAATACAAAACACTGTCTGGAAAAACTCTTATCCCTGCTGGATCCCGGCGCAAAGTGCGTCCCGATCGAACTGAAGGAATCGGAGCAGGCGGTACGCGAAAACGATGAGATCTTTCTTGCGTATCCGACGCAGTTTTCAAACATACCGTATATGGTCAGGGATTTTATCAACCGCAACAGCGCACTCTGGAACGGCAAAAAAGTCTTTCTGCTGACAACGATGGGGCTCTTCTCGGGCGATGCCACGGGCTGCGCGGCAAGGCTTCTGAAAAAATACGGAGCCACCGTCACAGGCGGTCTGATGGTCCATATGCCGGATGCGGTCTGCGACAACAAGATGCTGAAAAAGCCTCTGGAAGAAAATCAAAAGATCATCGCCGAGGCGGACCGGCGGCTCGAAGAAGTTGCCGCTCAGATGCGCGATACCGAAAACTACCCGAAAGAAGGCTTAAGCTTTGCGGCGCATCTGGCAGGTCTTTTCGGACAGCGCCTGTATTTCTACACCAAAACAACGGGCTACAGCAGAAAGCTGAAGATCAGCGATGCCTGTGTCGGCTGCGGGCTCTGCGTCAACAAATGTCCGATGGGAAATCTCTCGGTCAAAGACGGCAAGGCCGTATCCGCGGGACGATGCACGATGTGCTACCGCTGCATCAGCACCTGTCCGAAACAGGCCGTAACGCTTCTTGGCAAAAAGGTCATCGAGCAATGCAGGTACGATAAGTACGCAGGGTAGGTAATCAAAAACCGGCACAACGGAAGAAATCCGTTCTGCCGGTTTTTTCATTCGATCGGTTTCAGCTGCTCTCCGTCGCTCACAAAGCGCACGGGCGTGTTGCAGGTAAACAGCAGTTTCGTGTCGTACAGGGCTGCACAGTCCGATATGACGGAATCACATTCCGGTGCGGTCACCACCGCGTACCCGGGCTTTAGCAGTTCCATCAGTTCCTCGGTCCTCGAGTTGGCGCGGCCGTGATGCGGCACCTTGTAGAGATCCGTTTTGGGCCAGTGGATCATTTCCAGTTCCATACTTCTCTTCTTGGTTGCATCCCCGGTAAAGAGCATATTGACCTTATGATGCGTGATCAGGACCGCAAGCGAATAATCGCTGGTCTTGTTGTATTTCTTTTCGAGGCCGGGATACACGACCATGTTCATCTCGCCCACACGCAGAGTCCTGAAATGTGTCGGATACCAGATATCGATCTTATTCTGTTTCAGATACGCGATCGTCTCGTCCCATTCGGATTCTCCCTGATAATACGGTGCGATCACCTTATCGACGCTGACATGGGATGTGACAGCCTTTACGCCGCCGATATGATCCGGCTCCCCAACCGAGAGGATCAGGTAATCCAGTTTTTGCACGCCGTTCTCATCCAGCATCGCAAGCACATTTTCCGCATCCTGCGCCGCGCCCGTATCGATCATCACCGCAACGTTTTCCTGACAGAGCAGCGCGCAGTCCGCATCACTTTCCGTCTGCGCAAAGGATACATATACGGGACCGCTTCCTGTGGTATTGAGCCGCACCGCCAGATAAACGGACACGAGCGTTCCGATCAGGACCAGGAAACCGACCGGTATGATTGCTTTTTCCAATATCGTCCTCATCAGTCTTCCTCATCAAAAAGGGCCAGCGTCCCGGCTTTGAGCGAATCCGAACGCATTTCCATGATCACCAGGTCAAAATGGCTGTCCCTCAGTTTTTCCACAAAATTGCTTTGGTCATGATCATCCCTGATGGAATACATCTCAATCTTGCCGCACATCGGTGCAAGATAACATGCCATCGGGGCAAAATAGTAATCGCACAGTACCGCCACCCGGACACCGTCCGGATCGTTGTTGTTGACGATGGTGTCCTCCTCATGGAACTCCTCCATGTAGGGATAGAGCAGGCCGTCCTGCACCCGGAAGAATTCATCCATCTCTGTCTGATCTGCCACCAGCGTCTCAAGCAGATTCCCGGTCTCTTCCATCTCCAGATCGTCATCCTCTCTTGTCCAGGTGTAATTGCTTTCCCTGTAATTCAGAGGATAGATCAGGTCAAACGCGTCATATCCGCAGTAGGCAGCGCCCACTCTTCTGCCGAAGGACCCGAGCACCGAATTGCTGTGGGATATGGTGTTATAGTTCGATATATTCGTATAGTATCCGTCCGGATCCAGATCGATCTCATCCGTCACGGCCAGATGCCTGATCAGTTCCTGCGTGGCAAGAAAAGCAGCATAGGGCTTCCATCTGTGGTCCGTTCTGAAATAGAGGCGGTCATGCGGCAATCCGGAGTCCTTGAACAGGATCCGGTAATCGATATAGTCGATCTGCCTCTGCTGCAGCTGTGAGAAATACTTATCCATGGCCGGATTCATATTGGTCAGCGGCAGGCTCAGATCCGCTTCGCTCACACCGTAGATCAGTTTGCTGGGCGGGATCAGCACGATCAGCTTGCCGCCCGTTTCCTCCACCAGTTGGTTCAGCATGTAGGTCTGCCTGCTCATGTCGTCCACAAACGACAGCGGCTCATTATAAAGCGTTCCCTGATAGAGCATCCCGGAATCGTCTGAAAGCACGCTGAATCCGTTCAGTTCCTTCTTGAACAGGACCTTATGGATCAGCCCGTCCGTGTTAATACAGAAATCCGCAAGGATCATATTATCATTCAGATCTTCCTGGGTATCCTCCACCCATGAAGCGGCATCCTTCACGGAATCGATCCGCAGCAGATGACGTCCGATCATGGCAAAATCAGCCTGCGTAAAGAGCAGGTTCAGGACGGAAAATGCCGTCAGGGAAGCAAAGACCACGCAGCAGAATACCGCGGCAGCCGCGTTTTTTTTGCCGGACAGTTTTGCCGGGATCTTCTCCCGCAGCGGGAGCCGCTTTTCTTTGATCCTGTCGCGCGGCGCAAGGCAGATCACGATGCCCGTTAAGATAAAGAACCCGTATTCCTTCAGAAGGAACAGTCCCTGGGCGTTCACCGCCTGATTGCTGTTCACGCCGAACAGGTTCCTGAAATAGATGGACGCGTGATACAGGCTGTCCGTCCGGACCAGCACCCAGCCCATGGCCACGGCAAAGAGCGTGTAGACGCGCATGCCGAAATTCTTATGTTCCCCGTTGTTGAGGCGGAAGAACCGTTCCATCAGGATCAGTGCAAATATGCCGGCGCCCCAGAACAGCGTGTTCCATCCCGCGCCGTGCCAGATCCCGATCAGGGCCCACATGGCAAAAAGGTTCTTTACCATCGTGTCCATGTTGTCCAGCTTCTTCACATCCTTGATCCGGTACACATAGGTCTTAAACCACTCCGCCAGGCTGATGTGCCATCTCTTCCAGAAGTCCGTGATCGATGTGGCCTGATACGGGCAGTTGAAGTTTTCCATAAAATCAAAGCCGAAGATCCGGGCGAATCCGATCGCGATATCGGAGAATGCGGAGTAGAAGAAATATACATACAGGGAATAGGCGATCACGCCAAGCCATGCCGTCAGCACGGATACTTCCACGATCGCGGTACCGAATTCCGACCAGTTAAAGATCGCATCCGAAAGCCTGCCGAGATACTTGGCCAGATAGGTGTATTTGGCAAGTCCGATCAGGATCCGGAAGATGCCCGATGCGGTTTTGCCGGGACTTGTCTCTCTTTCCCGGAGCCCGGGCGCGAAATTCCTGTACTTCACGATCGGACCGTACAGCATCTTGGGAAAGAAGAACAGATAGAGCATCACATAGGCGGGATTCTTCTGTGCATCGGCAACCTGTCTGTAGATATCCGCCAGATAACTGATGCTGTGCAGGATAAAGAACGGCAACGCGACCGGCGCGATCACGGAGAAATACGGTACAAGATCTCTTTCCCCGATCAGATTGATCTGCTCGAGCACAAATTCCGCATAGATAAAGTACACCATCATGCCCACGTTCATGATGACGCCAAGTATCATCAGGATCCGGTTGCGCAGCTGATTCTGCGTACGCAGAAACAGACCCAGCAGCCAGTCTGCCAGCGCGATCCCGATGAACAGTAACACGTATCCGGGATCGAGCCACGCATAGAAGAACAGGCCCGCCGCGAGCAGAACATAGTTCTGAA
Source organism: Lachnospiraceae bacterium (assembly GCA_017961065.1). Lineage (GTDB taxonomy): Bacteria > Bacillota > Clostridia > Lachnospirales > Lachnospiraceae > UBA2868. The sequence goes on along the minus strand of JAGCXZ010000327.1, from coordinate 10,329 downwards.
CGCTTTTGGAAAAGCTCGTTGCGTAGTACAGAACAAGCGTTACCGGTAATATGAAAAACAAAAATACCGTATCGGAAAAAAACATAATGCTACCCTTTTATGACTTCTTAGCCACTACATAGACCGCGGGGAAGAGGATTGCCATCAGCATGATCGCAAGCAGCCACTCCTTCCATCTCTCAAGACCCGAGTCCCTTGTTGCGGTATGTTCCAGATCGCTCAGCGCCTGCGGGATGGCTTCCGCGTGATCGTGCAGGCTGGTCCTGATCCGGTAGAGTTCCTCATCATAGGTCTCCGCGTTTCGGTGGAGCAGGATGCCGTCCTCGTTCTCAAAGTCGGGCAGGCCGATATGGGGAGACGAATGCACCTGGGTGTACCACACATCCCAGCGCTTCCAGTCCCTGTCTGCCGCACCGCCCAGATGATCAACGGCCTCGTTGATCTTTTCGGTGATATGCCGGTCGGAAAACGGACCCGTCCGCAGCTTCGCGTATCTTTGGGAAAGTTTTTTCACAAACTCCTTGTCTTCGCACAGTCTGTCGAACCATGGCTTGATCTCAAATCCCAGGTCGGAAGGCTGCGCAGGCTCCACGATATAGTTGTCCATCGTACCGTCAAAGTCCCATACGGGTCCCATCCTGACTTTCCCCGTCAGGTCCTTATAAGCGTACGTGGAATAGTTCCCGGCATCATAACTCGTAAAGAACTCATTGAGCAGAAAATAATCCACGAACGAGCCGGTATCGATCACATCCCCGTAGCCGTAGAACGTCCTGTCATCGTCCGAATAGAGGATCCGTTCCACCTCATTGAGACTGGCTTCGGTATACCTGATCATATCATCGGTCAGTTCTTTTCTGGATGGGAAAATAATACCCCAGTATGTATGCGTGAAGCCGTTCAGACGTGCATATGTCTCGAGCATGACGCCCTCATCGTCAAAACGGTCGCGGCGCACGATATAGCTGTTGACCAGACGGTCCTTGTTAAACTCGCTGATGTTGACCCTGTTCAGCCCCTGCCTGATCGTTTCGCCGAGCAGATAGACACCGTGATAGCGGTATTGCCCGTCCGTTTTGAGGATTACTTCGCAGAACTGCGTGTCCGGCGTGTTAGGCATGATCTCACTCGATATCGCGTATGCAAGATAATTCCGGATCAGGCTCTTGTCTGCAAGAGAACCGTTCAGGATCCATTCATGCTCCCTGCCCATGCCGAGCACATCGATATCCCTGTACTGTCCGGATTCATTGATAAACTTCACCGTCCATTGTGCCTTGTCGTAGAGCATGGACGAATTGCCGCGCCGCTTGATCTTCATCATGGAACTGATGACGGGCGCATCCTCCGGATGGTTCAGGCCGTCCGTGTTGTCGATCAGAATGAACTGTCGGTCAACATAGGGCTCGACACCTTCGATCCGGGCAAAATCACCGCCCGGCGTCTTCTGCGTGGATATGGGCGGTTCGCCGTCCGGCATGTCGAGGATCACGATCGGCAGGTTTGTGGAAAAATCACTGCCGACCACATAGTCGTTCTCATAATCAATGCCGGACAGCGGATCCTCCGTTTTGGGTGCCGGTGCCAGATCCGTATATGTATTTCTGATATCCGCCTTATGCCTGTCGTTATAGTACACGGTAGCGAGCGTGCCGACGATCGCCATGAGCACAATGGCAATAAGAGCGAATGCCTGTTCTTTTCTCATCTGCCGATCTCATCATTCTGGCAAACAATGTTTACCGACTCCGCTTTTACTCTGTCGTGTAAGAATTCCACGATATCATAATCGGATTTCTTCCTGTTCAGGACTCTCTCCGATACCTCGTAAATGTATTCCTCAAAGTTGGATGATGTGTTTCTGACCCTTAATTTGGCGTCCTTTTTAAACAGCTCGTCCATCACCTGCCCGGTCTCACCGATCGCATTATCGCTTCCTCTGATGATGATCAGGTATCTGTCGTTGTTTCTGATCAGACCGAAGATCAGCATGACAAGGAAGATCACGCCCGTTCCGACAGCGGCGATCAGGTATTCCGACACACCGCAGCAGATGCCGACCGCGATACACCAGAAGATGTAGGCCGTATCCCTGGAATCCTTGATGGGTGTACGGAAACGGACAATGGAGAGCGCACCGACCATACCGAGCGATAACGCCACGTTGTTTCCGATCACGCACATCACGAGCGAAGTTACGAGCGTCAGCATCACGAGCGAAGCGTTAAACCTGACACTGTACACCGCATTGGAATGCGACAGACGGTATGAGAGAAAGATCACGCCGCCAATGACCGCAGCCACCAGAAAATTCAGGATGATATCCTCAATCGTCAGGGCCCCTGTTGTACTCACCAAATAATCGATCAACTGTTCCTTCATCTTAGCCTCCCGTTTTACATGATTCCCAGCGTTGCAAGCCTTGCGGCGCAGTACTTGCTGGCCGACGTCTGGCTCTGCCCGCCGAGAGATACCACAGCTTTTACATAGCTTAAAATAAATCTGTTGAATTTGACTTCCATCGTGACCTGATCGATGTCTCCCACCGGATAGAGGTTTAAGTTCTCATCGAACAGGTTGAGGTTGCTCTCACTCGCTCTTAACCTGCCGTCCAGGGTGATCCGGATATCGTTCTCCCTGACCACATAGGCCCGTCTGTTATACTCAACGATGCACTTGGGCATGTAATGCATCTGCACCATACTGCCGTACATCTCCTGTGCAAATTCGGAATCATAGTCCAGCAGGGCATCATAATCACCGTTGACGAGACGGATGGCATCCGCGCGCTTCATCAGCAGGGACCTTTTGCGCTGAAGATCGCCCTGCTTTTCCTTCAGTTCGAGCTTCGCGGTCTGATCGTTGCTGTTATAGATTCGCAGACGCACTTTCCTGCGCATTTCGAACCCGCCGTCCTTATCGTTGAAATCCCTGTCATCGAGAGTGTCGAAATACAGGGAGCGGACCACATAGCCGTTCATCCCGCCATGCGTGTCGCGATGCAGGACGGCATCCAGCCGGCCCGACATCTGCTCCGCCTCCATACAGGACAGAAGGTATTTCTGTTCCGTCCTCAATACTTCCAGCATTCTGTCAGCCATTTTGCTCTTCCGCCTTCTCGTGTTCTTCACGGATCTTAAGAATGGTCTCCATGATCTGGTCTCTCTGATCCTCGTCAAAATAAACCCTGGCAAAATCCAGTACCCTGTAGAGGTAATAGTGCTCCAGCTTTCTTTCGAACTGGGCCTTCAGCCTGTATTCACCGAGAATGAAGGTGTACTCATCCTCGCGCTTGGCCTCATCATCGGCTTCGCGCGGCAGGATTTCCTCACCGGTCGTGAAGTACTGGTAGTTAAAATCAAGTACCTTTACCTGTTTCTCCGTTCCGTTCACTTCCACGGGGATCATGCAGTCAACCCGGATCCTCGGGTACATGCGCTTCAGGAACGAAGCAACCGTCAGTCTCCGGCCGATGTTGGTGCTCAGATCATCATAAACGCCGTTGCTGTTCACAATCGTGGTCGGATTGGTCGGAACCCTGTCATAGAGCAGGGCCAGATACTGGTCATAGCTGTCATCCGATTCAAATCTGCGGATCGCGAAGGTATAGAGCCACTTGTCTCCCGTACTCCTGTTCTGGTCCGTATGCTTGATATCAACCCAGAACCTTGTTTTCCATTTCCCGTCATTCAAGGCCACATGCACATCGCTGCTCTCATCGTCATTGACCAGGATCGGCTTATCCAGCAGGATGGCAAGACCGTTCTCGGACATGTCGCGCGTTATGCAGGGATATACCTTATCGCCCACATGCAGTTCACCGTCAACCTGCGCGTAGACACGTTCCGCGGTCCTGTACTTTTTACGTCCGTCCACAAAGAACAGGCACATGATCATGCTGTAGAGGTTGTATACCAGCCAGAAGAGCACGACCATCGGACCGATCGATCCGGATTCGAAGATGATATAGATGCCGCGGATGACGCCGATCACAGACAGGATGATGATCATGATGATCGGAACCATGAAGCCGGCATAGCTGTCCTTTTCCTCGTGTCCCGCTTTCTTGGATGTCACCTTGAACTGCTTCAGCGAAACGCCGACCGTCTCCAGGATGACCGGGATCAGCATATATGGGAACAGTGCATATTCGTAAATGGATGTCCACTTCGTGTTACGGATGTGGTTGCTGAGCGTTTTCAAATTCATGTTGCTGGTGAAGTACATCGGCAGCCAGAACAGCAGCACTTCCCAGAATGTACAGCGGAATACCATGAAGCCGAACGTTGCGTACAGGATCGGCGACATGATGTAGAAAAATCTCTTGACCGGCGCATACCAGTACCAGATGGATGCCCAGTAGTTGATCTTCTGGCCGAACGAAAGATTGCGCGAGGTGTAGATGTGCACCTTTCTGCCGGTCGAGATAACGCCGCGGGCCCATCTTACACGCTGCTGGATCAGATCCCTGAGCGTCTTGGCGCTGATACCGGATGCCAGCTGTTTGGGAATGGCCAGGGATACAAAACCTGCTTTCTGGATCAGGATACCGGTTGCGAAATCCTCCGTGATCGCCTCCGTATAGAAGCCGCCGATCGCCTCCAGCGCTTCCCTGGAGATAACGGTATTGGAACCGCCGTAGATACAGCTGTTCGTCCTCGTCCTGGCAACTTCGATATCCCTGTAGAAATAATCCTGCTCGTTCGGGATCTTGGATTCCGAATGCAGATTGAACTGGAACAGATCCACATCATAGAATGCCTGCGGTGTCTGCAGGAATCCGAGCTTGATCCTGTCTTTTTCCTCCCGTTCCGCGTTCTTAAGATCCGCATCCACAAAGTACGGGATCGTCTCCATCAGGAAAGCGGACTGCGGGATCATGTCTGCATCAAACGTGACCACATACGGAGAGGATGAATGCGCCAGCGCATTGTTCAGATTACCGGCCTTGTGTCCGGAATGATCCTCACGGTCCAGGTAATTGATGCCGATCTGTGCGGCGAGCTTTTTGATCTCTTCGCGGTGTCCGTCATCGCAGATATAGATATGCACCTTGCTCTTGTCCGGATACTCCATCCTTTTGCAGCCGAGGAGCGTCTTTTTCAGCAGTTCGGCCTCTTCACTGTAGGTCGCAACGAACACATCAACATCGGGGAACAGTTCCGGTGCGATCTCCGGTTTCCTGTACTCCTTGGAATTGTTCATGTTGGAATAGTGCACAATGGCTTCCACCAGACCGAGCGCTTCCACGAAAAGGAGCATGGTGCCGGCCACGTTTGCGACAACGCCGTAGCCGATCGGAATGGTAAAGAAGATCCTCCAGAACAGGTATACGACGGAAGCCAGCATATTCAGCCAGAACCATACCCTGATCTTGCCGTCTCCCTTGTCTTTGGTCTCGATCAGATCGTCATACGTGTAGAAGATCCTTCTGTTCTTCGTGTTCCTGATCTGGAGCAGCAGGCCGCCGATCGCAACGACAGCCGGGATCGCCAGATAGAACCAGATCTCCCCCGAGAGATAGTGATAGATGAGGAATCCCGCGCACACGGCGCCGATAACGGGTGTGGCATATACCAGCACCCATTCAAATGTCGTGATCGCGTTGGTTCTTTTCCGTTTCTTTTTCGTATAACTGAAGCAGTAAAACAGGATAAAGACCGCGATGTAGCCCAGGAATACGAACGCCACCATCGATACCAGGTAGGAATTCGTGTATTTCATGCCCAGTTGGAAACCGGCCAGCCCGGAAAGGATCGCAAGTGCCGCGACAAACAGCGACCGTATGATCCTGGCCCCGAACAGGCAGAGAAGTGCGCAGATGATCAGCGCGCAGATCAGGATCATCGGATAGACCACTTCCGGTCTGAAGGAAAACCAGATGGCTGCTTCCCATTTGGGGTACACATGGATCTCATACAGATAGGTGTCCGTCGTTGCGGAATAGACAGGCGCCTCCACATAAAGCGGCTCTTCCATCTTCGCATTCGATCCGTCGGCATTCTGGATCAGGATATAGAGTCCGACCGGCAGTTCCGCGGAAGCTCCCGTTCCGTCCGCCACATTGATCCTGCCGCTTTCCTGTGCACCGTTTTTTTCAATGTATTCGGCAACCGTTCTGATCTGCTTTTTCAGCTCATTCTGGGTGTTCACGAGATAGTAATCTCTCGTGACAAGATCCGCATAGGGCTGAATGTAGGAAAACCCGTCTTCCGTCCATTTGCCGACCTGATAGACCGATACGCCCATCATGGCATTCTCTTTCTCGAGTTCGACATGGATCACGGCCGTTTTGTCCGGATCCACCTCGGTGTCGCCTTCAGTCTCTTCTGCAGGAGCATCTGCGGTTTCCTGCACGGGTTCTGCCGCCCTGACATGATCCCCGGCAAAAGCCAGGAATAGTGAGAGGAGTAACAGGGTGCTCAACAATCGATACTTTTTCATAATGCTCTCCTTACCAAATTCTTCAACGTTACCTGTGTGTTATGATATCTATCAGCTCCCGGTCCAGGACCTCCCCTGTTTCCCTGTCGATCAGAGCTTTTGTGTCTCCGTTGTCCCACCAGATGCAATGTACGCCGATGTCGGAAAGCCTGCGCGTAAAGTACTTGGCCCAGTCTTCCCGGTCATCGCCCTTTTTTCTCTTATTACACCCGTATTCGGTGACAAGCACCGGAATCCCCTTATTAATAAAAATCTTTTTCAGGTCTTTTGCGAACGTATCGATCGACTCGGTGTCGTGCTCCTTTTTGCGGCTCCACTTTTTCTCGCCTTTTTCGTCGCTCGTGAAATTGTGGGGCGCATAGCAGTGGATCGAAACGATCACATTATCGTAATCCGAATAATCCAGCGCCTCCATGGCTTCCTTTTTGTACTTGGCCGCATAATCCGTGATCAGCAGGTATCTGGTCGCGTTATTGCCGCCGGAAGAACGTACGGTATCAACAAACCTTCTGTTCAGATCATTGATCACCTGCCGGCTTTCCTCCGTTCCCGTTCCCCATTCCAGATCGGTATCGATGAGCCGCGGTTCATTCATGCCTTCAAACAGGAGTCTCTCATCGTATTCGGCAAATTCCCGGGAGATCTGTTCCCAGATGCGGCAGAGTCTCTGCGAATCCTCCTCTTCCCTGTCATATGTCGGCATCAGCCAGTCTTCGTGGTGCGTGTTGAGGATGACATACAGGTCATTGGCTAGCGCAAGGTCCACAACCTCCCTGACTCTCTCCATCCAGGCGCTGTCGATCACGCCTTCCCCGTCCTGATGTTCACCCCAGCTGACCGGAATTCTGACCGTATCAAACCCGTTCGCCTTAACAGCGGAAAACCATGTCCCGTTCACGGGCGGGTTATGCCAAAAGGTCTCAAACTCCTCCGGAGAGGTGAGCTCATCGCGGTGTTTTCCTGCCACGGTATCCAGCGAATTGCCCAGATTGATGCCACTGCCCATTTTTTCGAGAAGCTGAAATTCATCCTTCCGATTGCCGGGAATGCATGCCTGAAATGAGAATGAAATGAATACCAGAAGAATAATAACGGTTATGGCTGCCGGTTTTTTCATGGATCAACTGCCTTCAAACTGCTCAATATCCTGTTTCAACATACCCGATTTTTTTCTGACGAGGATCCCGCCGATGAATACGGCAGCCGCTATCACACCCACCAGAACCCTGCCGGTATAGATCCTGTGCACAACGTAGTACCACAGGAAAAGTGCGGCACAAAAAGGGATCAGATAGGCGACCACAAAAGCGGCCAGACGTTTCAGATGCAGTTTTACGATCAACCGGTTGATCAGAGTTGTCGAAAAATGAAGGATCGTCCCGCCGATGGCAAGGCCTGCCAGAAAAACCAGTACCTTCACATTATCGTAAGTGATGAATCTGTCCGACACCGACAGTATATACATGCCGCAGGCGATACTGATCTCAAGAAAAAGGATCGTAACCATTACTCTCGTGCCGACAAAACAGATCAAAACCGCCAGCAGAACGACCAGGATCGTAACCAGGAACTGTATACCCTCACCGGAAAGGAAAAATCCCGCACTGAACGATGATGGTTTATGCATGATAAAATTTCCCACTGTCCGGAACCTCCTTCGACTTCTTTCTCCGAAAACAGCATGGTTAATACTAGCATAAAAACCGCGGTTTAACAATAAAAACCGCGGTTTTGCACCCTAAAAAATCACACCGTAACAAAGGGCGCGCCATGTTACAAAACGCACCCTTTTCTGTAAGCATTCGGCCCCTATGTTATCCAAAATAAGGTCCTATGTTTACCACTTGTTAAATTATAAGCTCATTTCACGAAATTGTACGTGATTTTGTACACGATTTCCGGCCTTTTTTTGCCCGTTCCGGCTGCTTTTTTATACCCGGATCAGCTTCAGTTCTCCGAAGGAAACGGAGCCTGCGATCACGCAGGTAACCTCTCCGTCATCCGGCCGGGTATCCGTGCACCGGTCATCGCAGTTGCCAAGCGCTACGGATACTTTATTTTCCACCCTCCAGTCCTTCGGGATAAAGAGGTCCATTTCTCCGAAAGATACATGGCAGTCGATCGTCACATGGCCGTCCGGAACCTGTGCGCCGTCAAAGAAGACGCTCAGTTCCCCGAACTGCGAGGAAAGATCAGCCGATACCAGCTTCGGGGTACGCACGTACTTGGTTGCGGAACCGAACCTGACGGAATGCATGATGATCCCGTTCTCCTCGTCACTGTCGCTGGTGCTTTCGAAGTAGCTGCCCCCGCGGCGGTCCCTTCTTCTTTCGTCACGCGAACGCCACCTTCTGCCGTTCCTTGAAAAGATCATGTCAAATGCGATCGTAAGCAGGATTGCCGCGATCATTACGATCCACGGCGTGATAGCCGTGATGCCAAGCGGTTCATCAAAGATGATGCAGATCACGGCAAGCGGAATGAAGATCCCGCCGAAGCTCAGATCCAGTACGCTGTGAACGATCACGATCACCATGATCGCCGATACGATCAGTCCCCACGTGTTGACACCCGCAACTTTAGCGGGCAGGTTCAGGACATTCAGTTTCCAAAGGATCATACCTGCAGCCAGAACGATCAGCATAATGCCGGTAAAGATATTTTTTCTGTTCATTTTGCTTTCTCCTCTATGATGCACTCTTCGGTGCAAGTATTTCTTTCAGTGCTCTGTAGTAATTTCTGGAACAGTAAACGGTCTTATAGGTCCCCTGAAACTCGATCTTGCTGGCGCCGGCAAGGTTCTTGGTGATGGAATAGAGTTTGTGGGTATTGAGTATGGTGGATTTGGAGATCCGGATGAAACAGGACGGAAGCATCTCCTCCAGCTCGTATAACTTGTACCTGGTCTCGAACTCATCGTTTGCGGTATGGGCCCTGATCTGACCGCCGTCGGTTTCGAAAAACAGTACGGTATCAAGCGGCAGGAAAAACTCGGAATCCTCTTTGAAAAAACTGATCTGGGATGCTCCCGCGGAACTCTCAGACAACAGCTTCTGGATCCTTACCACTTCTTCGCTGACCTCGGGGCAGCGGATCGTAACTTCGCATTCCGTCGCTCCGGTGTCGATCTCAATTGTGACCTTCAACTTGTTCATGGCTGTATTATACATCAAAAATCAGGCAGAAAAAGGGGGTTTGGCCAAGAGGTGAAAAATGGGCGGTAACAGGTAGGAAAACAGCTCCTTAAAAACAATTTCTCCCGGATCGGGCCTCTTTCCCGTTACAAACGCGCGCCCGAAGAAGCGGATATCGCAAAAAAGACCGCCACAGCATTCAGTCCGATCATGCCGGCAAGGAAAACAAAGAATCCGCCGAAGCCGTGTGCAAAGAGATCCGGAATGCTGAAGTTGTTATAAGCCGCCAGAAGGAGCATTCCGACAAACCAGACCGCAACGGATCCGACATCCAGGATCAGTTCATATTTTCTGTAACGTACCGGGTCCTCCCGCAGCAGGGACAGATCCCTGACGCCGAACACAAAGGACAGTACGCCGATCGCCAGTGCGGCTCCGGCCGCCATCAGAAACAAAAAGCCTGCGACCCCGCCCGAAAACAGCAGCGTGACGGCCGCACCCAGCAGGCCCATCAGCAGCATGATCATACCAAACAGGGACAGAAGCGCTCCGTTTACCATATGTATGACAAGATTTACCGTTTTCATATATCTCTCTCCCTTTTCTCCTTATTCTATCACGGATGCGCGTTCACAGAAAGCAAAAAAAGGGATCCGGTCCATCCGACCCGATCCCTTTTGCCATATTGATCTTCACATTCCGGTCTACGCTTCTGCTTCTGCTTCCGCGTTGAGTTCTTCCTCTTTCTTCT